>CBCSVJ010000134.1:0-4161 GCA_965143545.1 uncultured Haemophilus sp.
TCAAGAAATTTGGAATCCAAGTTGTGATGCATATATTCAGCATCACTACAAATTGAAATCCATCGCGGGTAAGAAGAAAAATAAAGCGGATTTACAAGCTTATTTTAATTTGCCACAACAACCTGATGCACTTTTATTTGTGATGGTGACTCGCTTAACCGAACAAAAAGGCGTGGATTTACTGATTGCCACAGCGGATGAAATTGTTAAACAAGGTGGTCAATTAACTATTCTCGGTTCTGGTGCAAAACATTTGGAAGAGGGAATTTGCCAATTAGCACAACGTTACCAAGAAAATATTGCAGTAAAAATTGGTTATGATGAAGCACTTTCACATTTGATGGTTGCCGGTGGTGATGTCATTTTGGTACCAAGCCGCTTTGAACCTTGTGGATTAACTCAATTATATGGGTTGCAATATGGCACATTGCCGCTTGTTCGTGCAACGGGAGGATTAGCGGATACAGTGACCAACAGTACAAGTGAAACCATTAAAGCGCGTACTGCAACAGGTTTTGTATTCCAAAAAGCCGAAGCAGATGATTTACGAAGTGCTATCCAGCATGCCTTTGCCTTGTGGCAAAAACAACGTGTTTGGGCGATGGTGCGTAATAATGCCATGGCACAGGACTTTAGTTGGAAAAATGCGGCCGCTCAATATGAGCAGCTCTATTTAAGCACTTTAAACTCATAATTCAATGGATTGACTCCCTCTTTGAAATAATCGCCTTTGAAGGGGGAATTTTTGTTGTTTTTTTCGTAAAAAAGCTTAAAATTTGCGCGATTTTTTTATTGAGGTTTTATTTTCTATGATCATGGACAATTTTGATTCGCCATTTCTCTACAATCGACCAAGTCTTGATGTTGAAGGCGTGAAAAAAGCAATTGTTTATAAATTAATTTTCTTAATTGGTCGTTCACCAAAAGAGGCGAGTCAACGCGACTGGCTAAATGCGACCCTTCATGCGGTACGTGATTTAGTGACTGAAGGCTGGATTACCACCGCTCGTCAATCTCGTGCAGAAGAAACTCGTCGTGTTTATTACCTTTCTATGGAATTCTTAATCGGCCGTACACTTTCTAATGCAATGATCGCAGAAGGTGTTTATGACGTGGCAGAAAAAGCCCTGGCTGAATTAAATGTTAATTTAGAAGAGATTATTGAAAAAGAAGTGGATCCAGGTTTAGGTAATGGGGGGTTAGGTCGCCTTGCTGCTTGCTTTATGGATTCATTGGCAACATTAGCCATTCCTGCGATGGGTTATGGTATTCGTTATGAATACGGTATGTTCCGCCAAAAAATTGAAAATGGTCAACAGGTTGAACGTCCAGATGATTGGTTGGAAAAAGGTGCACCTTGGGAGTTTATGCGTCCATCAAAACGTTTCAGTATTGATTTTGGTGGTCATATTTATTTTGAAGATAAAAAATGTATCTGGAATCCGGCTGAAAAAGTGACCGCACTTGCATACGATCAAATGATCCCTGGCTATAAAAATGATTCGGCATCGACTTTACGTTTATGGTCTGCGCATGGTGGAGAGTTATTTGATTTAGCTGAATTTAACCGTGGTGATCATTTAGCGGCGGTGGCAACGCGTTCCGCTAACCAAAACCTTTCTCGTGTACTTTATCCTGATGATTCCACCTGGAATGGTCGTGAGTTACGCTTACGTCAAGAGTACTTCTTAGTATCATCTTCTTTGCAAGATATTCTCCGTCGCCATTTAAGAACACACGGTACATTGAATAATCTTGCTGATAAAGTGGCGATTCACTTGAATGATACCCACCCGGCATTAGCGATTCCTGAGTTGATGCGTATTTTAATCGATTTACATGGTTACTCATGGCAAAACGCTTGGGATGTGACTCGTCGAATCTTCTCTTATACTTGCCATACTTTAATGTCAGAAGCATTAGAAACCTGGCCGGTAGAAATGATGGCGAAGATCTTACCGCGTCACTTACAAATGATTTTTGAAATCAATGATCATTTCCTTGAATATGTGAAAACGTATGTCACGACTGATATGGACTTTATCCGTCGCGTTTCACTTATCGAAGAAGGGTATCAACGTAAAGTGCGTATGGGATGGTTGTCCGTTGTTGGTTCTCATAAAGTGAACGGTGTTGCGGCAATTCACTCAGATCTTATGGTGACATCAACCTTTGCTGATTTTGCTCGTATCTATCCAGAACGTTTCACTAACGTGACAAACGGTGTGACACCACGTCGTTGGCTTGCCGTAGCAAACCCGAAATTAGCGGCTTTATTTGATCAATATATTGGTTCTGAATGGCGTTGCGATTTAAGTCAAATTGAAAAACTTAAAGCGTTTGCAGATAAAGGTGAATTTAAGCGTGCTGTAGCAGATATCAAATACGATAACAAAGTGAAATTAGCACAATATGTGAAGAAAACACTTGATATCGATTTAGATCCACATGCTTTATTTGACGTACAAGTAAAACGTATTCACGAATACAAACGTCAAATGCTTAATGTGTTACACATTATTGCTCGTTACAACGAAATGCTTGCTCATCCAGAAAAAGATTGGCAGCCACGTGTGTTCATTTTAGCAGGTAAAGCGGCTTCAGCTTACTATGCAGCAAAACAAACCATTCGTTTAATTAACGATGTCGCGAATGTTATCAATAATGATGAACGCTTAAAAGGTCGTTTAAAAGTTGTCTTTATTCCGAACTACAGCGTAAGTCTTGCACAATTAATCATTCCAGCGGCAGATATTTCTGAGCAAATCTCTCTTGCAGGAACAGAAGCATCAGGTACCAGTAACATGAAGTTTGCCTTAAATGGTGCGTTAACATTGGGTACGCTGGATGGTGCGAACGTTGAGATTTTAGATAATGTTGGTGAAGACCACATCTTTATCTTTGGTAATACTGTTGAACAAGTGGAAGCATTACTTCGCGAAGGTTATCGTCCGTTTGATTATTATCAAAATGACGAGCAATTACGTGAAGTTATTGACCAAATCATTCGTGGTGATTTCTCACCGGAAGAACCGAACCGTTATCACTCTCTAATTCAAGGTTTACAATACCACGATTATTATCAATCCTTTGCTGATTTCCGCAGTTATGTGGAAGCGCAAAAAGCGGTAGATAAAAAATATCAAGATCGTGATGCATGGATAGCAAGTACCATTCAAAATATGGTGAATATGGGCTTCTTCTCATCAGACCGTACGATTCTTGAATATGCGAAAAATATTTGGAAAATTGAACCGTTAAAACTCGAGAAGTAAGTTCTTTTCCTCTCGTAGAAAACCCTGTCGGATTATTTCCACAGGGTTTCTTTTTATGCTAAAATCCACCGTCAAATTTATTGTTCATTCAGATTAGGAAAAAGTATGAAAGTTTTAGAAGGTGCGGTAGCTGCGCCAAATGCTAAAATCGCAGTAGTGATTGCTCGTTTTAACAGTTTTATTAATGAAAGTTTATTAGAAGGTGCGGTAGATGCATTAAAACGTATCGGCCAAGTGAAAGATGAGAATATCACAATCGTTCGTGCGCCAGGTGCTTATGAACTTCCACTAGTGGCACGTCGTTTAGCTGAAAGCAAAAAATTTGATGCAATCGTCGCATTAGGTACGGTAATCCGTGGTGGTACAGCTCACTTTGAATATGTGGCTGGCGAAGCAAGCAGCGGTTTAGGTCAAGTGGCAATGCAAGCTGAAATCCCAGTAGCATTCGGTGTTTTAACAACTGAAAACATTGAACAAGCTATCGAGCGTGCAGGTACTAAAGCAGGTAATAAAGGTGCAGAAGCAGCATTAACTGCACTTGAAATGGTGAACCTTTTACAACAAATTGATGCGGCATAATTCCAATGACAGAGAAAAAAGAACCTGTAAAAAAAGTATCGCCACGTCGTAGAGCGAGAGAATGTGCGGTTCAAGCATTATATTCTTGGGCGCTTTCTGGTAATGCACCAGAACAAGTGGAACTCACATTCGTTGTGGATCAAGATTTAAAAGGTGTGGATAAACCTTATTTTAGCCGCCTTTTCCGTCAAACCGTTGCAAATGTAGAAGCCGTTGATTTTTCAATGAGCCATTATTTAGATCGCACGTTAGATGAATTAGATCCGATTGAAAAAGCGATTTTACGTTTAGCGGTTTATGAACTTCA
>CBCSVJ010000135.1:0-4088 GCA_965143545.1 uncultured Haemophilus sp.
GAATTTTCATTGTCGTCATTTTTCTCCGAGGATTTATTTTCTGGTGCGCTATTTTGTTCAGTCAGCCACTTTTGATAATCCTCTAAATCGCCTTTGAATTCTTCCACTTTTTTATCGTGTACCAAATAGAATTCTTCCACGGTATTACGTAGTAAGTGGCGATCGTGAGAAACCACCACCAAAGAGCCTTCGTAATCCACCAGCGCTTCGGTTAATGCCTGACGCATATCCAAATCCAAATGGTTGGTTGGTTCGTCGAGCAATAATAAGTTTGGTCGTTGCCAAACAATCAGAGCGAGCACCAAACGGGCTTTTTCCCCACCGGAAAAGGCTTTCACCGCTTGATTAACTTTGTCACCATGAAATGCAAAACTCCCGAGGTAATCCCGTACCTGTTGCTCCGTTTGTTCCGGTGCGAGTTTCTGCATATGCCACAGGGCCGATTCGTCTGCACGTAGCGTATCAAGCTGATGTTGAGCAAAATAGCCAAGTTGTACGCCTTTAGCTAATTGTACTGTACCAGAAAGGGCTGTGAGCTCGCCGGCTAACAATTTAATTAAGGTGGATTTCCCTGCACCATTTTTCCCGAGCAAACCGATACGCGAACCCGGTACTAAATTCAGTTTAATTTTACTTAAAATTTCTACCGCACTTTCACCGCTGCCATAACCTGCGCTCGCCTGTTCAATCATCACCAAGGGGTTTGGCAAGGATTGTGGTGGACGAAATTCAAAGGTAAAAGGATTATCCACATAAGCCGGTGCAATTAGCTCCATGCGCTCTAAGGCTTTCATGCGGCTTTGTGCTTGTTTAGCTTTGGTTGCTTTGGCTTTAAATCGATCGATATACTTTTGTAAATGAGATATCTTTTGTTGTTGCTGACGATACATCGCTGTTTGTTGTGCCAGTTTGGTTGCTCGTTGCACTTCAAAGGAGGAATAATCGCCCGTATATTCGTTGAGCTTCTGATTTTCGATATGAAGGATTTTCGTCACGATCGGATCGAGAAAATCTCGGTCGTGGGAAATTAATACCAAGGTGCCTTGATATTGCACTAACCAACGTTCTAACCAAATCACTGTATCCAAATCCAAATGGTTGGTTGGCTCATCCAGTAATAATAAATCCGATGGACAAAGCAATGCTTGTGCCAAATTCAAGCGCATTCGCCAACCACCGGAGAAGGATTTCACCGGTTGAGTGATTTCGTCTTGGCTAAAGCCTAAACCATGTAATAAGGAAGCCGCACGAGATTGGATCGTCCAAGCATCTAAGGTTTCTAACTGCCCGTGAATGCGCGCAATCGCATGACCATCATTACGCTCATTGGCTTCGTTAAGTTCCTGCTGTAAACGGCAATATTCGCGATCCCCTTGAATCACATAATCAATGGCAGGAATATCCAATGCCGGCGTTTCTTGATTCACCCAAGATACCCGCCAGTTGGATGGATAAGTAACCTCGCCGCCCTCTGGCGTTAATTCTTTTTTTAATAGGGCAAAAAGAGACGACTTACCGCAACCATTCTTACCCACCAAACCGACTTTTTGTTTCGGATTAATGGTCGCCGTGGCATTCTCGAGCAATTCGGTTTGCCCACGCTTTAGGGAAATATTATTAAATACAATCATTTTTTCGAATACATCTGAATTTGTGCCTATTTTGCAATATTTTTCCTTTTCTCGGAACAGTCTATTCCAATTTTATTGATTTACCAGTCAGAAAAGCCTCGTATAATAAGGGACAATAAAGACCTATTTATCGAGAACCCCCTATGAAAATGCAACAAATCAATATGAAAACAACAGGCACGCCCGATGTGCTTTTTATCGAAGAAACGGAAATTCCCCAACCACAAGTGGGCGAAATTTTAGTGAAAGTCGCATATGCGGGCGTCAATCGCCCCGACATTATGCAACGCCAAGGCTTATACCCAATGCCGAAAGGGGTTACACCCATTATGGGCTTAGAACTTTCAGGAACGGTTGCCGCTATTGGAGAAGGTGTAACAGCATTTAAACCGGGCGATAAAGTCTGTGCCTTAACCGATGGTGGTGCTTATGCTGAATATTGCATCGTGCCTGCTACGCAAGCCTTGCCTATTCCAAAAGGCTATTCTTTGCTTGAAGCTGCAGCATTGCCCGAAACCTTGTTCACCGTGTGGGTGAATTTATTTATGCACCAACAAGTTAAATCAGGCGAACGCTTACTCGTTCATGGCGGTACGAGTGGCATTGGCATAACTGCGCTCACGCTTGCCAAAGGCTTAGGCATTGAAACCTTTGCCACTGTGGGCAATGAAGAAAAAGTAGCCGTCATCCGTCAGCTCGGCGGCACACCAATTAACTACAAAACCGAAAACTTTGCGGAGGTGCTAAAACAACAAGGTGGCGTAGATGCCGTGTTGGATTTGGTCGGTGCCAGCTACTTCCAAGGAAATATCGACAGTCTTCGCCAAAACGGACGGTTATTTTTAATTGGCTTTATGGGTGGCAACATCGCCGAAAACGTGGATTTATTGACGATTGCCTTAAAACGCATCCACATTACCGGCTCAACAATGCGCAGTCGCACCAAATTAGAAAAGGCAGAAATCACCCAATCCTTACGCAACAAGCTCTGGGAAAAACTCGGCAATGGTGAAATCGGCAAACCGATTATTCATCAAGTATTTGATTTTAAAGACGTAGCAAAAGCCCATATAGAAATGGACAAAGGCACGCATATTGGGAAAGTGATGTTGGATTTCACTTTGCTCAATCAATAAGGAGAAACACCATGAAACTTTCCATTCTCAATCTTGCCCCTGTTCGAGAAGGGCAAACTTATTTGCAAGCGGTCGATTCGATGGTGAATCTTGCAAAACACGCAGAGCGCATTGGCATTGAGCGCTATTGGATTGCTGAGCATCATAATATGAAAAATTTGGTGAGTTCAGCGACCGCACTTTTAATTCAGCATACGCTAGCCAATACAAAGACCTTACGCGTTGGCTCGGGCGGCGTGATGTTACCGAATCATTCGCCTTATGTGGTGGCCGAGCAATATGGCACACTGGAGACGCTTTATCCAAACCGTGTCGAACTCGGTTTAGGGCGTGCGCCAGGAACTGATATGCAAACGGCTGCAGCACTTCGTCGTGGACGAAACAGTCTGGATTTCCCTGCGGAAATTGCGGAACTTCGCGGTTACTTTAAAGATTGCAACCCTGTTTCAGCTTACCCTTCCGCAGGCTTGAATATACCGTTTTATATTTTGGGATCCAGCACCGAAAGTGCTTATCTTGCGGCAGAACTTGGCTTGCCTTATGCCTTTGCTTCACACTTTGCGCCACGCATGATGGAAATGGCGGTGGAGATTTACCGCAAAAATTTCAAACCATCGAGCTATCTTGCTGAGCCTTATGTCATCTTAGGTGTGAATGCGATCGTTGCCGAAACCGATAAAGAAGCAAGACAACTGGCGACAACACAAACACTATTTTTCTTAAACGTGGTGACTAACGCGCAACAAAATTTACAACCGCCTATGGCATCAGAAGAAGATGTTTGGAAAGCTCAAATGCACGCCCAAAAGAAACCGCACTTTGGACCGGTCGATTTCGAGGAAATCCCGATTTACAACCAAGAACGCGCAGTGGTGGAACAAATGACCGCTTGTTCGCTGATCGGTAGTCCTGAAAGCGTGGAATTTCAACTCAAGCAACTACGTGAACGGGTACATTTTGATGAAATTATGGCGGTAAGCTATATTTTTGATGAGAAAAAACAAGCTCAATCTTACACGATGTTGAAAGCGATTGTTGATAAGCAATAGCGAGACAAAAAGAAAAGTGCGGTGAATTTCACCGCACTTTAAATCAAAAAATACTAATAAGCCGTTTCTATCGGTAAACCGGCTTTCTCCCAACCATCAAATCCGCCAATAACGCTAAACACGTTTTCATAGCCTTGCTCAACGAGGAAGGTCGCCACATTTCGGCTACTTACACCATGATAACAACTCACGATAATCGGGGAGTCAAAATCCACCAGTTCTTCAAATTGTAAAAAGCTTTGGTTAGTTAAATGAAACGCCCCTTTCGCATG
>CBCSVJ010000136.1:0-4070 GCA_965143545.1 uncultured Haemophilus sp.
TATTGCTTAGATCTTTATTTGCTGCATTATCAATCTTATCTTTGGTATCTTGGGTCAAATCAACAGTTACATTTGCACCTGCTGCAGTTGTGGTCACATATTTAGCGTTATCACCACCCACAACATTAAATTCAATACCATCTTGTTTAGATAGTTTTTGATCTGCTGTTTTACCTGAATTACCTGCTAAACGGATGTTGTTATCACCAATTTTGCTATCATTAACAATCTTCAATTGTTCTTCAGTCGCAGCACGACCTTTCGTACCGAAATCTGCACCATCAAGCGTTTTATTGGTTAAACCAGTGATATCACCCGTTTTCGCATCCAATTTAATTGGATTGTCACCTGCTACATTAACAACTTGATCACCTGCAAATTCAACTTTACCCGTATTTGCACCACCAGTGATTGAAGTAATATTAGCTAAATCACCTTTAACATCAACTTTGAAGGTTTTAACACCATTTACATCACGGTGTGATGCTACTGTGTTTTCACCATTTTCCATATCAATAGCATCTTTTGCTAAGTTTTGGATCTTAGTTTCGCCTGCTTTATTAATGTTAGAAAGATCGTTTTTAGCAATACCTTTGATAACCGCTTTTTCATTTGCAACATCGTTACCATTACCATCAACGTAAGTCATGGTAACATCGCCATTGTTATCTACAGTGTATTCACTTGGTTTGATATGTTTTTCATCATCTAAATTAGCAACAGTTTTATCACCGTATTTAATACGATCTCCATCATATTTAATTGTGGTATTACTATTCTTATCGCCAAGTTTAATCTCTTTGGTTTCAACACTGTTTAAAGCTTTAAGATCTTTTGCTAATTTAACGGTTAAACCACCGTTAGATGTGCTTGAACTTCCTTCTCCGACAACTCCAATATTGTTGTCAGATAGATTATTTTTATCTGCACCACCATTGATATTTAATGTTTCACCTAATTGACGATTTACAGTCACATCAGTGTTATCACCTTGGAAATTTAATCCTTTAGCAATGTTATTAGCATTATTTGTGACATTTTGATTGGTTGCATAAAGTTGAGAACCATTTACTGCATCTTTGCTGTTAGGCGAAATTGTACCGTTTGATACGTTAGTAATTTTCTTATCACCGGCATTAATACCGTCTTGTGTTATGCTTGGTCCATTATTAATAGTTAAACCGTTATCGCCTAAAGTTGTATTACCTGTTGTAACAGTAGTGAAATTCACATTTTCTTTGGTCGAAACTGTTAAGTTTTTCTCATTTTGAGTAATCTTAATGTTGTCTCCTGCTGTCAATGTAACAGTATCACCCATTGCGACTTTTTTCTCAGCATTACCACTTACTTCACCAGTACCTGTTTTCGCAGTGGTAATTTTCCAACCTTGCTCTACTCGTGAAGCTACCGCGTATAATTGAGAACCATTAATCGCATCTGTGGAATTAGCTTCTACATGACCTGCAGCGACATTTTTAATTTGACGCTCATTGCCTTTTTCACCCACACTAACAAAACGACCTGCATCTTTTGCTTTACCTTCAAAAGTATAAGTGTGGCCATCAATTTCTTTACTTGCTACAGTTTCAGTTGCATGAGAACCATCAGTTTTAGAGCTATCACCTAAAATGACTGAGCCATTTGTCGCAGCAGTAATATTGGCACCGATTGCAACAGTGTTTTGAGCATTTACTTTTGTGTTATGACCAATCGCAATAGAATCTGTTGCGGTTGCACTTGTTCCTGTAAATTCACCTAATGCAATAGAGCCAACCGCTTTTGCACCAAGGTTGTCATAATTGCTGTCTGTATCTGTCTGTTTAGTTTTATCTGCATTAACACTTACATAGTTGGTTTGTGCCAATTCAACCGCTTCTTTCACGTTATGAAGGGTTTGATTTTTAATATTAAAATCAGGTGCTTTATAAGTGTATCGACCATTGCCATCAATGCTATAACCATTGTAATTATCACCCGCAATTGATTTAGCAAGGTTATCATTCACTTCAGTTAACTGTTTAACATTAACCGCATCGGTATCTTCACGGCCAGCCGCTAGATTCACTAAACGACGCTCTTTACCTTTATTGGCAATCGCGACCACACCATTTTCGATATCAAAGCTATCGTTGGTGTATTTGGCGTTAGGATTTTTAATATCTTCTTGATTGATAATTGTGCCATTACCTAATGCCAATGAGTTATTTGCATTAGATTGTGCACCTTCACCAATTGTCATTGCACCTTTTTTGGTTGCTTTAGAGTCTTTACCAATAGTGATTACATTTTCATGCAAAGCCTCTGCATTACTACCGAAAGCAATTGAATTGGCTTTAGTTGCGTTAGCATTACTACCAAATGCAATAGAATCTGCTTTATGAGCCTTAGACTCCACACCAAATGCAATAGCGTTAGTCTCCCCACCTAGTGCATTATAGCCAAAGGCCACTGATGCATTACCAGTTGCTGTTGCAGATGTACCAAAAGCAATCGCCTTCTCTGCAGCATCTGCTGTACGGGTGACGTTTTCACCTAAATAGCCATCTTTTCCTTGGTAGAAAGAACCTGTTTTCGCTAAAGAACCAAAAGCAAAGGAATCATTACCATTTGTTTGGGCTCCAGAACCAATAGCAACAGAACGCTCACCATTTGTTTGAGTATTATTTAAGCCATCATATTTCGTTCTTTTTGCTTCATTACCCGCTCCAGCTGCGCCAGGAATAGTTTTAGGAGCACTGTTACCAATTGCAATCGATTGATTGCCATTTGCCGTAGCTGATGCACCAAAGGCAAAACTTGCTTGACCTTTTGCATAAGCAACTGAACCAATAGCTGCGGAATAATCACCAATTGCGGCAGACTGACGCATCATGGCCAATGAGTTAAAACCTTTCGCACGAGAGGCTGTACCTATAGCTGTAGATCCAAGATCTTCCGCCTGAGAAAATGCACCAATAGATGTGGCTAATCCACCAGTCGCTCGAGCATAATCACCAATCGCAACACCATTTGATGCTTGGGTTCTATTTTGCGCATTAGTGTAACGACCGATAGCAATCCCATAAGCTGCTTGATTAAGGCTTGAGTACCCATCAGTACGATTACTTGGACTATTCGCATCATAATAGGATTTGTTACCCGGGTTTTTGTAGTCATATGCCCAAGTCGTATTGCTATCAACTTGTTCTGCTACAGCTGAACCTGAGTTATATGCATACCCATTGGTGATAGTATCAATACCAATTACCGCATTAGCAATAGATGGAATTGTTGCTATAGGCAATGAAATAGCAATTGTTTTAATAAAATTGGAATGAGATGAGGTTGGTTTATTTTCTGTTGACGTTGAAGAAATTGCTTTCACTTTTGATAACTCAGATACAGCAATCCACACCTGACTTGATTTACACCAAATAACTTTGAATATCTTGTTCATGTAAATTAGTTCCTTAATAAAATTACATCACAATGGTTATATTTTATCCACAAATTGAATGAAGCAATTTGCCATTTTATATTATCAACTGGAGTAACTGTAAGGAAGTATATTTACTCAAATTTACATTAAATTACAAAGCAATAGGAAAGTACTTATTTTTAGTTATTTTAGAGTTAATACCAAAATATAAAGGAAAGAAATAATTTTAAAAGAAGTAAAGAAAATAATGGCAAGAAAAAAGTGCAGTAAAAAAATAATATTTTTGACCGCACTTATACTTAACGCTTGTTAAACAAACCTTTCTTCTGTAAGAAACCAAAAATAATCAAATGAACAATCCATGCCGAAATTATCGCCACAAATAAATCGATTGGATAATGCATCCCAAGGCGTACGCGGCTAATCAACATTAATACGCCCCAAATGGTCATGGCACCAATCAGTAATTCCGCTTTAAAAGAACGATTGCCTAATAATTGGCTAAATCCAACGGCTAACATAAGCCAAGTGGCTGCAAAAATAGAATGTCCTGATGGGAAAGAATAACCAGTTTCATCTTCATAATGCGACTTTAACCAGGCTGGCGTATCCGCTTGTGTTGAATAAAATTTATCCACTAATTTGGCACGCT
>CBCSVJ010000137.1:0-4063 GCA_965143545.1 uncultured Haemophilus sp.
GGTACTTGCATCACTTAACCCAGACCAACGCCAATACCCTGCTTCATTAACAAAAATGATGACTAGCTATGTGGTTGGTGCAGCATTAAAACAAGGTAAAATCCATAATGAAGATATGGTGACAATTAGCGAAAGCGCTTGGGGTAGAAATTTCCCTGATTCATCAAAAATGTTCTTAAATTTAAATCAACAAGTGTCTGTGGGTGATTTAAACAAAGGGATTATCATTGTTTCTGGTAATGATGCCTGTGTTGCTGTAGCTGAACATATTTCGGGTACCGTGGCTAACTTCGTTGATACCATGAATAAATACGTTCAACAATTTGGCTTAAAAAATACTAACTTCACCACACCACATGGTTTAGACGATCCAAACCAATATTCAACTGCACGTGATATGGCGATTATTGGTGCGCATATTATTCGTGATTTACCGGAAGAATATAAAATCTACGCAGAAAAAGACTTTACTTTCAACAAAATCAAACAACCTAACCGTAATGGCTTATTATGGGATAAAACCATTAACGTTGATGGTATGAAAACCGGTCACACAAGCCAAGCAGGTTATAACCTTGTTGCATCAGCAACAAGCCCAAACAATATGCGTTTAATTTCTGTTGTAATGGGGGTACCAACCTATAAAGGCCGTGAAGTAGAAAGTAAAAAACTCTTACAATGGGGTTTTGCTAACTTTGAAACCTTAAAAACTCAAAAAGCAGGTGAAGAAATTTCAAAACAATCTGTTTACTACGGTGATAAAGGTGACGTTAAACTTGGTGTCTTAGAAGATGGCTTTATCACTGTGCCAAAAGGTAAACAAACTGACTTAAAAGCACGTTATGAATTAGATAACAAATACTTACAAGCACCTTTAGCAAAAGGTCAAGTGGTGGGTAAAATCGTTTATCAATTAGACGGCAAAGATGTCGCTACCGTAAATCTTCAAGCATTAGAAGATGTACAAGAAGGTGGCTTCTTAGGTAAAGGTTGGGACTGGTTAGTGTTAACAGTTAAAGGATTATTTGACTAAACACCTTGAAAATTAACCGCACTTCCCCATTTATATAACATCAATAAATTCGTAAGGTGTGTGAATTTAACTGATTCACGCACCTTATTCTTAAATTAAGGAAACAACATGGCAACCGAAAACGATTATGAAAAACTAAAAGAAGTAATGGAATTCCCCGCTGCAATGACATTTAAAGTCGCAGGTGTTAACCGTGAAGGTTTAGCGCAAGACATCGTAGCAGTGATACAAAAATATTTACCGGGTGATTATATTCCAAAGGAAAAACGCAGTAGTAAAGGCACTTATAATTCAGTTTCGATTGATATCGTCGCGCAAAACTTTGAGCAAGTAGAAACCCTTTACAAAGAACTTGCAAAAGTTGAAGGCGTCAAAATGGTTCTCTAAGATGAGCAATACTGATTTAATTGTCCGTCAATTAGGATTACAAGATTATCAGGAAATCTGGCATAAAATGCAGGAATTCACGGATAATCGAAATGCAGAAACCACCGATGAAATTTGGTTAGTTGAGCATCATCCTGTCTTCACGCAAGGCCAAGCTGGCAAACCGGAACACTTATTACAACACACTAATATTCCTGTTGTACAATCGGATCGTGGTGGTCAAATTACCTATCATGGTCCTGGTCAGCAGGTCATGTATGTGCTCATTGATATTAAACGTCATGAACATTTAAATGTTCGCCAATTAGTGACCGCACTTGAACAATCCGTTGTAAAAACCCTAGCAGACTATGGTATTGAAGGTTATCCCAAACCAGATGCACCTGGCGTGTATATTGATGGCAAAAAAATCTGTTCATTAGGTTTACGCATTCGAAAAGGCTGCTCTTTCCATGGCCTCGCGTTTAATATCAATATGGATCTTAATCCTTTCCATTACATTAATCCTTGTGGCTATGCAGGGCTTGAAATGTGTCAGCTTACTGATTTTATCGGTAAAGAAGAGGCAACACTTGACAAGGTTTCCCCAAAATTAATTAAACACTTTGCCGAACTTTTGGGCTATAATGTTACAAATTTATAACATTCACTTTTATAACACATTTAAAAATGCCTGAATCAGGCATTTTTCTTTAGGAAAGAACAATGTCAACGCCTTTTAAAATGGAACGCGGTGTGAAATACCGTGATGCCGCCAAAACATCGATTATCCCTGTTAAAAACATCGATCCTAATCAAGAATTATTGAAAAAGCCGGAATGGATGAAAATCAAATTGCCATCTAGCTCATTAAAGATTGAGACTATCAAAAACGGGATGCGTCGTCATGGGCTACATTCTGTCTGCGAAGAAGCGTCTTGTCCAAATCTACACGAGTGCTTTAACCATGGTACGGCAACTTTTATGATTTTAGGGGCGATTTGTACTCGTCGTTGCCCATTCTGTGACGTTGCACATGGTAAACCCTTACCGCCCGATCCGGATGAACCACGTAAATTAGCTGAAACTATCCAAGATATGAAGTTGAAATATGTGGTAATTACCTCTGTAGACCGTGATGATTTACCCGATCGTGGTGCAGGTCATTTTGCTGAATGTGTAAAAGAAGTGCGTGCATTAAATCCTGGCATCAAAATTGAGATTTTGGTTCCTGATTTCCGAGGACGTATTACTCAAGCCTTAGAAAAATTAAAAGACAATCCACCGGATGTATTCAATCACAACTTGGAAAATGTGCCTCGTTTATATAAAGAAATTCGTCCAGGTGCTGATTATCAATGGTCTTTAAAATTACTCCATGATTTCAAAGAAATGTTCCCAAACATCCCAACTAAATCAGGTTTAATGGTTGGATTAGGTGAAACCAATGAAGAAATTCTTGAAGTGATGAAAGACTTACGTGCAAATGGCGTAACCATGCTTACACTGGGTCAATATCTCCAACCAAGTCGCCACCACTTACCGGTTGCACGCTATGTGCCACCAGCCGAATTTGATGAGTTCCGTGATAAAGCCAACGCAATGGGCTTTGAACACGCAGCTTGTGGTCCATTTGTTCGCTCTTCCTACCATGCTGATTTACAAGCAAGTGGTGGATTAGTGAAGTAATCAAAAACAGCTAAAAAATGACCGCACTTTGAATCTCAACTGCGGTCATTTTTTATGTTATCCTTTCAACTACTAGTCAGTTGCTGCTGGCTTCTCTTCTTCACCCTCATCCGTCTCCATCATGCTTTCTTGACGAAGATCTTCAAGCGTACGACCATTAATTAAGTAGCCATTTTCTGTTTTTTCCACTCTAGAAACGTAATTATCACCTTCTTCCACAAATTCTCGGTGAAGTTTTCCATCATATTTCACAAAGCTACTTAAATATTGCCAAAAATATGAATTTTCCTTAATGGCTAAGGCTTTTTCATTTTGATCATCAAACAACATTTTACTTAATGTCAGATTAAATGTACCTTCAATATTATCTGGAATCATCTCTGATGAATCATCTTCGGGAACTTGAGGCACAATACCACTCACCTCCAATTTAACTGGATAAGCATTGGTTTCTGGATAAGTATTTAGATTTAAATTCAATGTTGCATTATCAACGATTAAATCAAGCTCTTTCCAGGAGTTTTTGATATATTTATCAAATGTGGCTGACGTTAAATGTGTACTACATAAAGCTCCATAAACAGGCTCTGAGCAAAATCTTGCTGATAAATGCGCTTTACTATGATTAATTTTAAATGGTGCATCAACCGCGAGTTTTTCAAATTGGAAACCAGCACTTGGATAACCGACTTTATTCGCTGATAATGTAATATGCTCATTATATTGATCATTGTCTAATGTTTCTGTCTTATCATTGGCTGATACATTATCAAGTACTAAATCGGCCATATTAAATGATTTTAATGCTGCCTCAATATTGGTTTTGCCACTAAATTCTTTCACCCATTTATCTTTGGCATTTAAGAAATCTTTATTATCTTTTGCCGGCGCTTCTTTTTCTGCAATGGTATCTAATAAAAATGGGACAAAAGCCAGTTCATTTGCCACATTGTAATCATCTAACTGAATATTAAC
>CBCSVJ010000138.1:0-4016 GCA_965143545.1 uncultured Haemophilus sp.
TGTTTGAGTAAGTCTTCGATACATTCTAATAAACCTAATGCCACCCCTAAGAATGAAGTGACCAATGCTAAAGTGGAGAAGATTTTTACTGCGTTAGCAATAATTGGGCTTTGGGTGATTTCTAAGGTTGCTTTCACTAAGCCATTTAATGTGGCGTCTTCACGTAAAATTTGTAAGAACTCATTTTGGCTGAGTAAGCCGTGCGTCGAAAGTTGCCACAAAAAGTAAGCAAATAATGTGATGCCAGAACCCACTAAAATTGCAATGCGTAAGGATTTCACATTACCGTCTAAGTATTTATTTAAGCTAGGAATCGAGCCGTGGAAGCCAAATGCCGTGAAAAATACAGGGCTTGCAGAAATAATTAAAGCGTTATCAATTGGCATCGCCATTAAGTTATCAAATTTGATGTTTGGTAGCATTAATGCGAGCACTAAGATAAAAGCAGCAATCATCACAAAGAATAATACGCGATTGATTTTGTCCACACTGTGTGTGCCGATGACAATAAAACTGCCGAAGAAAATGGTGAATACAAGCACCGCGATTTTGTTCATGGTGTCTTTATCGCCCATGGCTGGGAGTAAATCCATTAATAAGGAACCACCACCACTTACGTAAGCGGCAATTAAGGCATATAAGAAGACAATTAAAACAGCGGTGGAAATAATTCGCCCTGCTTTACCAAAATATTGTGCAGCAAGTGTACCGATCCCTGCATCGCTGTCAGCGGTTTGATACAGTTCAACGAATAAAAGTGCGGTGAAAGTAAGCACTGCCCATAAGCCAATTAATAAGAAAACTGTCGCCGTTAAGCCAATCCCTGCTGAGGTGAGAGGCATTGCCAACATCCCCGCACCAATCATGGTTCCAGCTACAAGCAAGGTACTTCCCACAGTCTTGTTCATTTTACTTTCCTTTAATTGTAATAATAAATTTACGATGATTGTATTTTAATCTTTACAGTGTGTAAAGTGGGAGAAACAAAATTCTTCTACAAAATGTACGGTAGAAATGACCGCACTTTCCCGATAAAATAGCCGGCAAATCAATTAAGACGAGAGACAATAGTAGGAGAGCGCTTATGATTTATAGTATGACAGCCTTTGCACGCCTTGAAATTAAGAAAGATTGGGGCGATGCAGTTTGGGAAATTCGTTCGGTTAACCAACGTTATTTGGAAAACTTTTTCCGCTTGCCAGAGCAATTCCGTGGTTTGGAAAATGCTTTGCGTGAGAAACTTCGTCAAAATCTCACTCGCGGTAAAATTGAATGCTCATTGCGTATTGATAGCAAAAAACAAGCAGCGGCTGAACTCAATTTAAATAAAGAGTTGGCGAATCAAGTTATTCAATCTTTACAATGGATTAAGTCACAAGCAGGTGAGGGTGAAATCAATTTAGCGGACGTATTGCGTTATCCCGGCGTGGTAGAAGCGGCTGAGCAAGATTTAGATGCGATTAGTCAAGATTTGTTGACAGCTTTTGATGAATTGTTGGTGGAATTTATTGCAATGCGTGGCCGTGAAGGCGAAAAATTACAAGCCATTATTCAACAGCGCCTTGATGGCATCACGGTGGAAGCTGAAAAAGTGCGGTCACAAATGCCGGCCGTTTTACAATGGCAGCGTGAGCGTTTATTGCAACGTTTTGAAGAAGCGAAGATTCAACTTGATCCACAACGTGTTGAACAGGAAATGATTTTATTGGCGCAACGTGTGGATGTGGCGGAAGAATTAGATCGTCTACAAATGCATGTGAAAGAAACCAACAATATCTTGAAAAAAGGTGGGGCAGTGGGTCGTAAACTAGATTTTATGATGCAAGAGCTCAATCGTGAATCTAACACGTTGGCATCAAAAT
Source organism: uncultured Haemophilus sp. (assembly GCA_965143545.1). GTDB lineage: Bacteria > Pseudomonadota > Gammaproteobacteria > Enterobacterales > Pasteurellaceae > Haemophilus_D. The sequence continues at coordinate 1,863 of CBCSVJ010000138.1, forward strand.
CCATTAATGCAGATATCACCGCTTCCGCCGTGGAATTAAAAGTATTAATCGAACAAATGCGTGAGCAAATTCAAAACCTTGAATAGGAAAAATCATGGCAACATTTATTTCATTAAACCACTATGATTTGGTGGAAGTAGCTGGCGTGGATGCGGAGAAATATCTGCAAGGCCAATTAACTTGTGATGTGGTGCATTTGGCAGCGGGCGCTTCAACGCTTACAGCACATTGTGATCCTAAAGGCAAAATGAACTCGTTGTTCCGCTTAATTAAGCTTTCATCAGAGCAGTTTTTGATTTTAATGCCGAAAAATTTATTTACTCCACTTGAGCATTTAAAAAAATACGCCGTGTTTTCAAAAGTGACTTTTCAAGTATTGGATTGGCAAATTGTTGGCTTAATTGGTGAGAAGTGCGGTCGAATTCAAGCGCAAATTACCTTGGATATTGATGAAAATCGCACAATTTTGCTCAATCCTACTCCGTTAGATGTCACCTTCAATGGCGATGAAAAGCAATGGCTTTGTGCGGATATTCAAGCGGGTTTACCAAGCTTGAGTGCGGAAACGCAAAATGAATTTATCCCGCAAGCATTAAATCTGCAAGCCATTGAACAAGCAATTTCTTTTACGAAAGGCTGTTATATCGGGCAAGAAACCGTCGCGCGTGCTAAATATCGTGGCGCCAATAAACGTGCGATGTATGTGCTTTCAGGTGAGACGGCAGTCACACCGAAAATCGGCAGCGAAATAGAAATGCAGTTAGAAACATCCTGGCGTAAAACGGGTACGATCGTAAGTGCGGTCAATTTTGACGGCGTTTTATGGTTACAAGTAGTGATGAATAACGATTTAGAAGAAGGGACGCCTTTCCGTTTACCTGAAGATGGAACCGTTTTGAACATTGAACCATTACCTTATTCTATCAATAGTTAAAAAACGATTTAGTCATTGATGGCTTATAAGAAGAAAAGAGAGAACCACAATGTTCTCTCTTTTTTTATTTTTTTAAAATCCGCTATAATTCTGAAAAACTCACGAATTAAATACTATGACTTATTATCTTGGCATCATGTCTGGCACCAGCCTTGACGGGGTGGATATTGCCCTTACTGACATCCAATCTAATCACACCAAATTAATTGCGGCTGATTTTACGCCGATGCCAGCAAATTTACGCGAAAAAGTGACCGCACTGATTCAATCGGGCGAAACCACGCTACAAGCATTGGGTGAGCTTGATCACCAATTTGGTTTGCTCTATGCGGATTGCGTAAATGCCTTTTTACGTCAACACGAGTTAAAACCAGAACAGATTGAAGCCATTGGTTGTCATGGTCAAACGGTGTGGCATTCTCCAAAAGGTCAATTTCCGTTTACCATGCAAATCGGTGATATGAATTTATTAGCCGCTAAAACAGGCATTACGGTTGTTGGTGATTTGCGCCGTAAAGATATGGCGTTTGGTGGACAAGGCGCGCCTTTGGTACCCGCTTTTCATCAAGCGGTATTTTTTGATCCTAACTGGGCAACAGTGGTGCTTAATATTGGCGGTATTAGTAATGTATCCTTATTGATACCTAAACAACCTGTCATTGGCTTTGATACAGGAGCGGGTAATACTTTGCTCGACCAGTGGATAGAAAAACATCAAGGCAAAGCTTACGACAAAAATGGTGAATGGGCGGCGTCAGGTCAAGTGAATTCAGATTTGTTAGCGGCATTATTAGATGAAGATTTCTTTCAACTACCCCCACCGAAAAGCACGGGGCGTGAATTATTTAATTTGGCTTGGTTAGAGAATAAAATTCAAAAAATAGCAGGCAAAACGACCGCACTTTTACCACAAGATGTGCAAGCTACGTTGGCAGAATTTACCGTGCAAAGCATTGTTTTAGCCCTTAACAATATTCAGACGGCATTACCATGCCGATTACTTGTTTGTGGCGGTGGTGCTAAAAATCAGGCCATCATGAATGGCTTAAAACAAGCATTGCCAAGTTGGCGTATTCAGCTGACGACTGAATTAGATCTTGATATCGATTATGTGGAAGCGGCGGCTTTTGCTTGGTTGGCCTATCGTCGCATGCATAATTTGCCCGCTAATTTACCGAGTGTGACAGGCGCCACAAGTGCGGTCAGTTTAGGGGCAATTT
>CBCSVJ010000139.1:0-4014 GCA_965143545.1 uncultured Haemophilus sp.
TTGATAACGAATTAACCCTTCTTGCTGTGTGGTGGCAATTAATGTGCCATCTGCAGCAAAAATTTGTCCTCTCGCTAAACCACGCCCCGCAAAAGCATTATTACTTTCAATGGCATGTAAATGCCACTGATTTAAATTGAAAGGGCGGTGGAACCAAATGCTGTGGTCGATTGTGGCTACTTTCATCCCTTTCTGTAAAAAGCCTTTCCCATGTGGGTGAAGTGCGGTCAAAATACAGTGAAAATCAGAGAAATAGGCCAAGAGACATTGTTGCGTCTGCAAATCTAATGGTGCTTCTCCATTGGTTTTAAACCAAGCATATTGTTCGGGTGGGAGTTCGCGACCATCAAATGGATTGTTCAAATATCGGCTATGAATCTGAAATGGGCGTTCTTGAGCAAATTTTTCACTCAAGCTTTCGGGCAAAGTCTGCGCCACTTTTAACATGATTTCGTGTTCATCAATGCATTGTTCAGGGCCTGGAACTTGCGGCATGGCTGATTGATGGTCGAAGCCTTCTTCGGGTACTTGAAATGATGCAGTGACATGACAAATCACATTTTTATGTTGAATGGCTTTTACGCGTAATGCAGAGAAGTTGCGTCCTTCACGTAAAGTTTCTACATCATAAATAATCGGGTGTTGACTGTCTCCAGGTGCTAAAAAGTAATCATGGCAAGAATGGAGTACTCGTTCCGGTGAGGCAACTTGCATCGCGGCAGAAAGAGATTGCGCCACAACCTGACCGCCAAACACTTGGCGAAAACCTAAGTCTTCACTCGCACCACGAAAGATAAGATCATCAATTTTTTCTAATTTTAACAATTCGATGAGTTGATTTAATTTATCTGACATTGTTTTTTCCTTTTATAAATACAAAAAGACCGCATAATCATGCGGTCTAAAGCGTTTTTATACGTTAAAGCGGAAGTGCATAACATCACCATCTTGGACGATGTAGTCTTTACCTTCTAAGCGCCATTTACCTGCTTCTTTTGCTCCGTTTTCACCTTTGAATTGGATGAAATCATCGTAAGCAATTACTTCTGCACGGATGAAGCCTTTTTCAAAGTCAGTATGGATTACAGCCGCTGCTTTAGGGGCAGTAGCACCCACAGAAACCGTCCATGCGCGCACTTCTTTCACACCTGCAGTGAAGTAGGTTTGAAGATTTAATAAGGCATAACCTGCACGAATTACACGGTTTAAGCCTGGTTCTTCAATACCAAGGTCTTGTAAGAATTCGATTTTTTCATCATCATCAAGCTCAGCAATTTCTGCTTCAATCGCCGCACATACAGGCACCACAACAGAGCCTTCTTTTTCTGCAAACTCACGTACTTTGTCTAAATATGGGTTGTTTTCAAAACCGTCTTCATTCACGTTCGCAATGTACATGGTTGGTTTTAATGTGAGGAAGTTATAGCTTTTAATCGCCAATAATTCATCTTTATCTAATTCAACAGAACGAATCATGCCTGCTTCAGAAAGTACAGGAAGAATTTTTTCCATCACAGACAGCTCAAATTTTGCGTCTTTATCGCCACCTTTAGCTCGTTTTTGTAAACGTTGAATAGCACGTTCGCAGCTATCTAAGTCAGCAAGGGCTAATTCGGTATTGATGGTTTCGATATCGCTTAATGGATCGATCTTACCCGCAACGTGCACGATGTCATCATTTTCAAAACAACGAACAACATGACCAATTGCATCAGTTTCACGGATGTTAGCTAGGAATTTATTACCTAAGCCTTCGCCTTTACTTGCACCCGCAACCAAACCAGCGATATCCACAAACTCCATGGTGGTGGGTAATACGCGTTCAGGTTTAACAATTTCCGCTAACGCATCTAAACGCGGATCCGGCATTGGTACCACGCCAGTATTTGGTTCGATTGTACAAAACGGATAGTTTGCCGCTTCGATACCGGCTTTGGTTAATGCATTAAAAAGGGTAGATTTACCAACGTTTGGCAAACCAACGATACCACATTTAAATCCCATGATGTTTTCCTTATTGTAAGCGTAAGTGCGGTTAAAATTTATGGTGTTTTTTCACCGCACTTCTGAGTTAAATTTTAAAACTGTTTAAGCGATTGGTGGCTTTCACCATGCCTTCTTTGAAAAGCAATTCAATGCAATCGGTGGCTTCATCTAAAGCTTTATCGAGCGCTTCTCTTTCTGCAGGTGCAGGTTTGTTAAGCACAAAACCTGAAACTAAATCACGGTGTCCAGGATGGCCAATGCCAATTCGTAAACGATAGAAATTGTTGCTGTTACCAAGTTGAGCCACGATATCTTTTAAACCATTGTGACCACCATGTCCGCCACCTTGTTTTAATTTTACGGTGCCAGGCGGTAAATCTAATTCATCGTGTAGCACTAAAATTTCTTCTGGTTTGATGCGATAAAAATTAGCAAGTGCGCCTACGGCTTTTCCACTTAAATTCATAAACGTCGTTGGCACTAAAAAACGCACTTCTTTGCCGTTAATCAGTGTTTTTCCCACGTAACCAAAGAATTTATTTTCTGCATTAAGTGAAACATTAAAGCGACGAGCTAAACGCTCAATCAGCCATTCCCCTGCATTGTGGCGGGTTTCCGCATATTTATCGCCAGGGTTTCCCAGCCCCACGATGAGTTTAATTTCAGGCATAGTTTTCTACTTGAATAAAAATAGTGGCGTATTGTAGCGAAAAAGGGCTAATTTCTCAATCTATAAGGCTAAGACTAAAACACCTGAGAGAATTAATAGACTTCCTATGACTAATTTCATACTTAAGGGTTCGCCTAACAATACCACACCTAAAATAATGGCAATCACGACACTGAGTTTATCAATGGGCGCAACCCAAGAGGCGGGCGCCATTTGCAACGCACGATAATAACAAAGCCAAGATAGGCCTGTAGCAACACCAGAAAGAATTAAAAAGGTAAATGGTTTTGCGGCAATATGTTGTGGCAGTTGCCATTCGTTACGTGCGCTAATGATACCCGCTGTAACGAGTAACACCACAATTGTGCGGATAAAGGTCGCGAGATTGCTGTTAATACCTTCAACCCCTAATTTGCCTAAAATAGCGGTAAGTCCAGCGAAAAAGGCTGAACCAATGGCAAAAAATACCCAATTCATGATGAACTCCTGATTTTATCGTTAATATTGACCGCACTTTTCCGCTATAATAACGGAAAACTCATCAAGACAGAATAAGACATGAACCAAATTAATATTGAAATCGCTTATGCCTTGCCGGATCGTTATTATTTAAAATCCTTCAAAGTGGATGAAGGCACGATGATCCAAACGGCTATTTTACAATCGGGCATTTTACAACAATTTACCGAGATTGATTTGCGTGAGAATAAAGTAGGAATTTATTCCCGTCCAGCCAAATTAACGGATCCGTTAAAAGATGGTGATCGTATTGAAATTTACCGTCCATTGTTAGCGGATCCTAAAGAAATTCGTCGTAAACGTGCAGCAGAGCAAGCCAAAGCCGCACAAGAAAAAGCCCAACAAGAAAAACAGGAAAAGGAGTAAAAAATGACCGCACTTTCCAACCAATATTGTCTGCCTGATGGCATTACCCCTGAAATTTTCCTGCGTGATTATTGGCAGAAAAAACCATTGATTATTCGTAATGGCTTGCCTGAAATTGTTGGTCAATTTGAGCCTGACGATATCATCGAATTAGCACAAGGCGAAGATGTGACCGCGCGTTTAGTGAAAACCTTTTCAGATGATAATTGGAAAGTGTTTTTCAGTCCGTTATCCGAAGAAGATTTTGCAGATGTACCCGAGAAATGGTCGGTGCTCGTCCAAAATTTAGAACAATGGAGCACTGAACTCGGTCAGCTTTGGAATAAGTTTGGCTTTATCCCACAATGGCAACGCGACGATATTATGGTGTCTTATGCACCTAAAGGCGGTTCCGTTGGTAAGCATTATGACGAATATGATGTATTCTTGGTGCAAGGTTATGGCCATCGTCGTTGGCAGTTAGGTAAATGGTG
>CBCSVJ010000140.1:0-4014 GCA_965143545.1 uncultured Haemophilus sp.
TCGTTTTAAAGGTAAGTTCATTACACTCATCTTTGAACGCCTTGAAAATGCTGCATCAAATAGCACAGATGTAAGATTTACAGCGATAGAATATGAGCAGATAGAGCAACTTATAGAGGAGCTTTCGCTTCAATTAAGTGAAAAACTTCCTAGTGTTGAATCTACTTTATCTCGATTACGGCGTTTCGTAAAAGAGCGGTCAGATTTTATTGTAAACTCTCAGACAAAAGAAGAGAGTAAAACAGTACCAGGTCAAACGGCTATAGATACACCAATAACTGCTAGCCAAGTTTCTGCAGAGAACGTTCCTTTAAATATTCCTGACGTAAATAAGTTTGAACTGGCAAATGCCCGTCAATTAAAACAATTTTATTTTCAAGTTGCGGATACCAGTTGTGAATTACAGCCTTCATCAATATTGGGTTATGTAAGCCGTCGATTTGGACTATGGCATAGTATTACCCAATTACCAGAGATGAATAGCCAAGGTATTACAGCCATGCAATCAGTTCCACTTGATAAAGTAAGTGATTATCGGGAACTGGTTATTTCATCACCGAGTGTGGAGTTATTAAATCGTATTGAAAAAACGTTAACAACAAGCCCATACTGGATTGAAGGGAGCTACTTGTCTGCAAAATGTTGCCAAGCTTTAAAATTTAAAGAGGCAGCAGAAACGATTAGAAGTGTAACTGAACAATTTGTTAATAAGTTTCCTACATTTCATTTAGCAAAATTCCAAAATGGTGAGCCTTTTTTGAGTGATATTGTTTCGGATTGGCTTTCCGATAATAATAGTGTGAATGTAAGCACTCAAGCTTCAGTACAAAACTCATTAGAGAGTGATCTTGATGAACTTTATTCGGCTGAAGGTTTTGTGTCTGTTCTGAAAAAAATTGATGAACAGTTAAAATCAGTGATTGATGTTAGAACAAAGCATTATTTACAATTTGAGAAAATACGTTTTTTCTTAAAAGAGGATATGTTATCGATTGCGCTTAATGAGCTGTCTGAACTGATTAATCACTGTAAAAAATACACAGTTGAAGAGTGGGATAGTACTTTTTTTACTCAAATAGAACAATTAAAAGATAAATTATTAAAGGATAATGAATGAATTATTTGAACCAATTATTAGGGATTTTTCGCCAGTTTACGCGTCCTATTTTTTCACATCTTAGAAATTCACTTCCTGTATTACTTACATTAGGTCTAATTCTTATTTTTGTCGGAATTTGGACTTATGGTACATCTTGGAGTTTCACAGGCCTTTCAAATGAAAAAGGTTGGGATTATGACTTAGCGAAACAAGTTGGAATGGGCAGCAGAATTATTGCCACCGTTGTTGTTTTGCTTACTTTAGCAATTATTGCTATTTTGAAACTTCAACTCAAGAACGCTCGCTTAAACAAAGAAAAAAATGATTTAGAGAAAGAGCAAGAGGAAAAAGACATTATTCTCCCTTATATCAAGGATCAAGATGACAGCCTTGAACTGATGTCTGAAGCACTTAAAAATCATTTATCTAATAAAGATTACATTTATCAGCTTCCATGGTATATGGTTCTCGGTTCTGATGAAGCTGGTAAAACAAGCTTTATTAATCGCTCGAACCAAAAATTTACTCTTACCGCAGTAGAGCGAACCTCTAAGCGTTATATGCGCGAGAATTCTTTATATCAAATTGACTGGTGGGCAAGTGATGATGCTATTTTGCTTGATCCTGAAGGTGGAATGATTCAGCAGTTAGGTACGGAACGTGATCCAGATGGCAAAATTGCAAAAGGACTATGGTTACATTTACTTGATTGGATTAATGATGTTCGTCCACAAAGACCAATTAATGGCATTATTTTAGTTGTTGATCTTCCAAAGTTAATTGCATCAAATCACAGTGATAGACAAGCATTAGCTGTTATATTACGCAACCGAATCCGTGAAGTAACTGAACAGTTTGGGGCGCGTATACCCGTTTATGTTGTTTTAAACAAGGCCGATCTTATTGAGGGTTTTGAAACATTCTATAATGATTTGAAACAAGCTGAACGTCATAAAAATTTAGGTTTTTCTTTCACATTAAATACAGATGAACAAATCGATAATTGGACAAAAGAGTTGGCTGATAGTTATAGTGCTTTTGTTAAAGAGATCGAGGAAATTGTTTTTGATAAATTAGCAGGAACAATTTCACAAGAAGAACGAGAGTCACTTTACATGTATGCTCGCCAATTAGGTGGTATGCAGAATATTCTGCTTCAATTTATTAGCGATGTATTAGAGAGCGATCGTTTCACAACTACACCTTATGTTCGTGGTGTGTATTTTTCTTCTATCTTCCAAGAAGGCATTCCAATGGATTTTTATCAAGCAGCTATTTCTAAGCAGTTTGATTTACCTCATGTTGTGCCAAGCTATTTGCCAGAGCGCTCTCAAAGAACCTATTTCACGTATAATTTCTTTCAAAATATTATTTATCCTGAAGCGGGTCTTGTTAGCGATAATGAAAAAGAAATTCGACGCAGTAAACGTAAGTTTATTCTAGGTGCTGTTGCGATGGCTGTGTGTGGTATTTGTGTTTTAGCGACATGGCAAAATTACTTCTATCAAAATAAAACAACATCAGTAAAAATTCTAAAATTGACAGAAGAATTCCGTCAGATGAATATTAGCCAATCCATGGATCCAACCGGACGTAATTTATTAAAACCATTGAACATATTACGTCAGGCAACATATGGTTATGGAGACTATGAAAAGGCCTTACCTATAATTAAAGATTTTGGGTTGTATCAAGGTAAAAAAGTAGGTGGAAAAGTAAGTGAAGCCTATAAAAAATTCCTTGGGGAGCGTTTTTTGCCTGAAATTGCGATGGGATTGATTGAGCAAATGGACGCTTTACCTGAAGATAGTAATGAAGGACTTGAGCTATTGCGTGTTTATCGAATGATCGACGATATGGCAAATAGAAAGGTTAAAATTCCAGAGCAGTGGATGACGAAGTATCTGCAAAAAAATTATCCTAAGAATCCAGATATTCAGCGTCAGCTTATGGCTCATTTTAGTTATGCAATGGAACATGTAGATCCCGATCTCAGCATGTTTGATAAGAAAATTGCAGATAAACAGCAGGAATACAGCAAATTACCACTGGCGGACCGTGTTTATCAAAACTTTAAAATTCTGGCAAATACAGAACTGCAGCCAGCCACTGATTTGAAAGCTGAAATTGGGCAAACTTTTACCACTATATTTAAAACTGATTTTACAACTGAAGATCCTAAAACGTTCTTTAGAGATAAAAATATTAGTTGGTATGGCACATTAATTAGTCCACTATTTACCGATTGGGCATATAAAGATTTTTATGATCCTAAGGCTCAGGATTTACTGCAACTTGCTGCAATAGATGCTTGGGTGCTTGGTAAACAGCAAACGACGAATTATTCAAAAGAAGAGCTTGCCAATTTATCTGAAGAGATTCGAGAGCGTTACATCGCGGACTACATTCAGACATGGCAAGATGCACTAAATAATTTAGAGATTATTCATTTTGTTGATTTGCGTCATGCAGTAGATGTATTAGATGCTTTAACTGGTAATGAAAAACCATTACAAAAAATGATTAATTTAATTGATAAGAACAGTGATATTTATCCAAGTCTATCGGGAATTAATGCTGAAAATCGTAATGAAAATACAAATGTAGCTACAGCAAATCAAATGGCCTCATTGCAAATTGCACAACATTTTGCTCCTTTGGTTAATGAGGTAAAAGCCGCATCAGATGCTGGACAGCCGCATATGGATACGGTAATGAAAAAATTGTCTGAGTTAAAATTCTATATGCAGACGATTCAGAAATCACCGGAGCCATCTCAAACTGCATTGAAAGCCATTATGGCAGAGCTTAATTTAGAACGAACAAATCCAACTGTTGATTTAAAACGTTTAGCGAATGAAATGGCAGAGCCTCTTTCAACTCAATTAAATAAAGTTGCGGATGAGGCTTGGACA
>CBCSVJ010000141.1:0-3996 GCA_965143545.1 uncultured Haemophilus sp.
TATTGCGAATTCTCGTTTCTTTAATAACGATGTAAATCAAGTACCAAAATATGCCTTAACAATCGGTGTAGGGACATTACTTGATGCAGAAGAAGTGATGATTTTAGCAACGGGTCATAATAAAGCCTTAGCCGTACAAGCCGCCGTAGAGGGCAGTATTAATCACCTTTGGACAGTGAGTGCTTTACAGCTTCATCGTCATTTCGTTTTGGTATGTGATGAGCCAGCATTGCAAGAATTAAAAGTGAAAACAGTGAAATATTTTACTGAATTGGAAGGTCGCGCGATTCATAGTGTATTATAAGTGCGGTTAATTTTAATTTGATTTTAGGAAGGTATGATGAAGTATGCATTAATTAACAGCGTAATCTACACCAAAAATGAGGTGTTAAGAGATTATGCGGTGGTTATTGAAGGGGAATATATTCAAGCCGTTATTCCACAAAGCGAATTAGAAAGTGGAATTCAAACCATTGATTTGAAAGGGCATAATCTCACAGCGGGTTTTATTGATTTGCAATTAAATGGCTGTGGCGGCGTGATGTTTAACGATCAAACAAGCGTGAAAACATTAGAAATTATGCAAGCCACGAACTTAAAATCAGGCTGTACCAGTTTCTTACCAACGTTTATTACTGCACCGGATGAAGATATCAAACGCGCAGTAAATATTATGCGCGAGTATTTAAATAAGCATAAAAATCAAGCGCTTGGCTTACACATCGAAGGCCCTTATTTAAGTCTTGAGAAAAAAGGCGTGCATCGCCCGGAATATATCCGTGAAGCGACACCAGAGATGAAAGATTTTTTATGTGATAATGCGGATGTTATCACCAAACTGACCATTGCCGCTGAAAACCCAACGGTGCAATATATTCCGGATTTTGTAAAAGCAGGCATTATTGTGTCTATTGGACATTCTAATGCGACTTATGAAGTGGCGAAAGCTGCCTTTCATAAAGGTGCGATTTTTGCTACTCACTTACACAATGCCATGTCGCCGATCAGTTCAGGACGCGCAATGGGCGTAGTTGGTGCAGTATTAGATTCTGATGTTTACACGGGGATTATTGTAGATGGCGTGCATGTGAACTTTGGTAACGTTCGCTTAGATAAAAAAGCGAAAGGTGACAAACTTTGCATTGTAACCGATTCTCTTGCTGCTGCAGGTGCACCACCTGAATTGGAAACCTTCACCTTTGTAGGAAAACCAATTTATGTGAAAGAAGGTCGTTGCTACGATGCAAATGGTACGATTGCGGGCGCATCAATTACCATGATGGAATCTATTAAGAATGCTGTAGAGTATGTAGAAATTCCATTAGCTGAAGCCATTCGCATGAGTAACCTTTACCCAGCAAGAGCAATCGGCGTAGATGATCGTTTAGGCTCTGTTGAAGCAGGAAAAGTCGCAAACTTGGCGGTATTCACAAAAGATTATGACGTGATTGGTACCGTATTGAATGGTGAGTGGAAACCAAACTAAAGTGCGGTCAAAAATAGTATTGTTTTAAACGTAATCCGATCTTTAAACAGATCGGATTATTTTTTATGACTGTAGTTCGGCGATCTTACCAGTATCTACTTGGAACAATTTTCCTTTTCCCACTTGCATTTCTTTGAGTTGGCCTTGAGTAATAGCGGTTACGAAAACTTGAGAACCACTTTGTTGCAAGCGTTCCGCAAGCAGGGCTCGTTTATGTTGATCCAACTCAGAGGCAAAGTCATCAATTAAAAAGATGCAATGAAGCTGTTATTGAATCATTAAATGTTCAACTTGCTCTAAACGAAGCGCGCACATCAATAATTTTAATTGACCACGAGAGAGCACATCTTCTACAGGTAGTCCATTGGCTTTAAAGCGGAAATCCGCTTTTTGTGGGCCTGAAACCGTATAACCAATGGCTTTGTCTCGCTCAAAGTTTTGCGCCAATAATTCACCATATTCTGTTTCTTTCTCCCAGCCTTGATGAAAGCTAACAGTAATCTCTAATTCAGGTAGAAATAACTGGCAGGTTTTTTCTATCTCTGGACGTAAAGCCTCGGCGTATTCAGCGCGCCAATCACTCACTTGGTGGGCTAATTTGGCTAATTCAATATCCCATATTTTTATTGCAGAATAAGGCTGATTTTGACTTAATGCGGCATTTCGCTGTTTTAATAAGCGGTTTAATGCAACCCAAGAGGAATGGAAACTATTATGGTGGTGGAATAAGCCCCAATCTAAAAATGCACGTCGAAAACTAGGGCCGCCATTTAATAAGGTAAGCCCTTCAGGCGTAATTAATTGCATGGGTAAAAGGTGAGCGAGATCGGCAATTTTATTGCCGTCTTCACCGTTTATTTTCGCGATGGTATTACCTTGACGAAGTTTTTGTAAGCCAACAGACCATTGATGCTGGCTTTCTTGAATTTGGCCAAAAAGCGTGAAATGAGGTTCGTCGTAAGAAATGATACGATTTGCGACCGCACTTTTGAAAGAGCGTCCATGTCCGAGATAAAAAATGGCTTCTAATAAGCTCGTTTTTCCACTGCCGTTGTTGCCGACTAAAAAGTTAAAGCCGTGATCAAATTCAAGATCCACGGCATTTAAATTTCTAAATTTTTCAACAATTAAGCGGGAAATGGCCATTATTCTTAGAGGCGCATTGGCATAATGACGTATTCTGCGCTTGCATCTTCGCTGTTTTCAATTAAGCAGCTTGATGACGCATCAGTGAGGCGAATACGTACTTGTTGGCATTTTAAGGCGTTCAATACATCCAAAATGTAAGTCACATTAAAGCCCACTTCCATTTCTTCACCTTGATAATTCACATCCACGATTTCTTCTGCCACTTCGTGTTCTGGGTTAGAAGCAGTAATTTTAAGTTGGTTTTCACTTAAGTTTAAACGCACACTGCGCACACGCTCATTAGAAAGGATAGATGCACGTACAAAAGCTTGTTTTAAAGTTTCCCAGTTACCTTCTACGATACGAGTTGCATTACGTGGTAATACACGACGGTAATCCGGGAAGCGACCATCAATGAGTTTTGAGGTAAACACAATGTGGTTTAAGTGAATACGAAGATTATTCGTGCCGATTTGCAAACGAGCAAGTTCATCACTGCTTTCTAGTAAGCGATTCAGTTCTAATACACCTTTACGAGGGAGAATAACTGAATGGGTTTGTAGATCTTGATCTAATTCGATCGTACAAACGGCAAGACGGTGACCGTCAGTTGCAACAGTACGTAATAAATTACCTTCTGTTTCAAATTTCATGCCATTTAAGAAATAACGAGCATCCTGGTTTGCCATTGAAAATTGGGTTGCCTCAATTAAGCGACGCAAGGTACTTTGCGGTAAGGCAAAATCCACTTCAGATTGCCAATCCGTTAGATTTGGATATTCTTCAGCGGGCAGAGTAGTAAGATTAAACTTACTGCGACCTGATTCTACAATGGCTCGATCTTCTTCAAAGGTAACTGTAATTTCAAATTCATCTGATAATGTACGGCAAATATCTAAGAATTTTTTAGCCGGAATGGTGAACGCGCCATCAGCGGTTGAAGAGGAAAGTTGAGTATAACTAGAAAGCTCAACTTCAAGGTCTGTACCTGTAATCGTTAAACGGTTATCTTCAATTTGTAATAACACGTTATTTAATACAGGAATATTCGGACGATTGCTTAATACGCCACAAACTTGCTGTAAGGGTTTTAATAGATTTTCTCTTGAAATGCTAAATTGCATCATTGGCTCCTTATGCAGATAAGGTGCGAATTAAATTCGCCCAATCTTCTTGAATACTGCTGTCTTTTTCACGGAATTTTGGCACTTCACGACAAGCATTTAAGACTGTCGTATGGTCGCGTTCAAAGGCACGGCCAATTTCCGGTAAACTTTTATTGGTTAATTCTTTTGCTAACGCCATCGCCACTTGGCGTGGGCGAGTGACTGATCTTGCTCTGCTTTTTGATTTTAAATCAGCCACTTTAATTCGATAGTATT
>CBCSVJ010000142.1:0-3995 GCA_965143545.1 uncultured Haemophilus sp.
GAGCTACTGCTTCCTGTGGCAAGTGTTTGCTAAATAAGGCTACTGCTGCACCCCAAAGTGTTAATAACCAAATCCAAAGTAATAATGAACCCTCATGTGAGCCCCAAACTGCAGATAAACGATAATAAATCGGTAAGCTACTGTTAGAGTTATTTACCACATATTGCACACTAAAATCATTGACAGCAAAGAGATAAAACAATGCAGCAAACGCAATGGTTAAAGTAAAAAATAAACCATAAGTCATTGGACGAGCCAATGACATAAGTTGCGGATGACCTTTTTCAGCCCCCCATAATGGGAGAATGGCTAAAAAGAATGAAACGGCAAGGCTTAAAGCAAGCGCATAATTTCCTAATTCAGCAATCATTAGCGACCTTCTTGCGATTTTTGCTGGGTTTCTTTATAACGACGATCGGCTTCACTCTCGCCTTTTAGTTCTGCCCCCATTGGTTTATGCATTTTCTGCATTTTCTCACCTAATTCTGGCGGCACATAATTTTCATCATGTTTAGCAAGCACTTCTGTTGCTTCTAATAAGGTTGGTTCTTTTAACACACCTTGCGCAACAATACCCTGTCCCTCACGGAAAAGATCCGGCAGGATACCTTCGTATTCAACTGTAATTGATGGACCAATATCATTCACATCAAAGCGAACTTTGAGACTTTTCGGGTCTCGACTAACAGAGCCTTCAACCACCATACCACCAACACGAATACGTTGCCCAACTTCAGGTTTTTGATCAGGATTTCCGTCTTTCCCTTCTACAACTTCCGAAGGGGTATAAAATAAATCAATATTTTGGCGAAGTGCATAAAGCACCAAACCTGTCGCAATTGAAATACCTAAAATCACAAAGATGATGATCGAAAGTCTTGATTTACGTCTTGGATTCATAGCGTATTTCCTTTATTTGCTTGGTTTAAACGGGCTTCACGTTGTTGCTCGCGTAACACTTCTTTTAATACTGCTTTACGCCCCTTGACGCTTTGTATCGCCAAAATGATCATTGCCACGAGGCTAATGCCATAGGAAAGCCACACATAAAAACCATAGCCTCCCATATTGATAAAATCACTCCAACTTTGGAAAAACATTTTCCGCTCCCTAAAATAAAAATAAAAAACTATTTCAGATTACTTGCTAACTCTTTTACCCATGGACGTTTACTGTCTTCTTTTAGCAATTCAACGCGGTAACGCACAAGCGTAAACCAAATGGATAAAAATAAAAATCCCAAAATACATAAAATCAGTGGAATTAACATCGGCGTTGCAATCGACGGTTTTTCAAACTTCGTGATACTTGCCCCTTGGTGTAAAGTATTCCACCACTCTACGGAAAAGTGAATGATTGGTAAATTCACCACACCAACAATACACAAGATACCCGCTGATTTTGCGCCCACGGCACGATCAGAAAATGCAGAATAAAGCGCTAATACACCAATATATAAGAAGAAAAGAATGAGTTCTGCAGTTAAACGTGCATCCCATACCCACCAAGTTCCCCACATTGGTTTGCCCCAAATTGCACCTGTTACCAAGGCAATAAAGGTAAACATTGCACCGATCGGTGCCATGGCTATCATTGAAAGATGAGCGGCTTTAATTTGCCAAACTAATGCAATAATGGCAGCCACAGCCATAGAACCATACACACCCATTGACCAAATTGCTGCCGGCACATGGACATACATAATTCGGAAACTATTGCCCTGCTGATAATCTGCCGGCGCATAAGCTAAACCCCAAACGATTCCAACAGCCAATAATAAAACCGCAATCACACCAAAAAATGGACTTAATTTGCCACATAAATGATATTGGGTTTCATGTTTTGCGTAAGGATGTAACCACTTCCACATAAAAGATCCTTAATTCAAAAAATAAAAAACAGTTAAAAATCTGACCACACTTTCACCGTCATGATGATTAATTATCTAAACTAATTCGTAGTGCCGCGGCAATCGCAAAAGGCGATAAGGTTATTGCGCCAGCCAAAATTGCACCTAAAATAGCAAGCTGTCCACCATAAGGGAGATTTAACGTAGCGGCATCTAAAATTGCTGAAGCAAAAATTAAAACCGGAATGAATAATGGTACCACAAGTAAACTCAACAATACGCCACCTTTACGCAACCCCACCGTTAATGCCACACCAATTGCACCAATGCAGCTTAAAATCGGCGTGCCTACTAAGAGTGTAAGCACCAACGCCCACCAAATATTCACTTCTAATGAGAGCAATAAAGCGGCAATAGGAGAAAGTAAAATCAAAGGTAAACCAGTTAATAACCAGTGTGCAACGACTTTTGCGAGTGCCGTTAGCGCTAAAGGTTGAGCCGTAAGCATCAATTGTTCTAAAGAGCCATCAATAAAGTCATCTCGGAATAAGCGTTCAAAAGACAGCAACGCAGAAAGCAATGCCGCCACCCAAGCAACTCCTGGTGCGATGCGAGAAAGTAATTTAGGATCCGGCCCAATAACTAATGGAAACAGCGTGATGACGATCAAAAAGAACCAAAGCGGATTTAAAATTTCCGCTTGCTTACGGGTCGCAATCTTCAGCTCACGCTTTATAATCTGTAAAAATATCATAAAAATCTAAGGGTTATATTTATAATCAGCAAGATTGATTTTCTTCAATAGGCTACTTGGTACTTCTTGATGACTCGTTAAAATCACCATTCCACCTTTTTTAGCATGATTTTCAAAAAGTGCGGTCAAAACTTCAACCCCTTTTTTGTCTATTGCTGTAAAAGGTTCATCCAAAATCCAAAGTGGTGCTTCCGAGATCCATAATCTCGCCAAGGCAATGCGCTTTTGCTGACCCGCTGAAAGTTGGGCTGCCGGCAAATCTTCGCGACCGAGTAAGCCTACTGTTTCCAACACATCCCATAAAATATCGGTGCCTTGTTGGCTTTGACTAATCTGCTGATAAAATTTTAAATTTTCCCATGCCGTTAATTCAGGTTTCACACCAGAATGATGGCCGAGATAAAGTAGCTGATGATGGTATTCTTCGCGTTGTTTTGTAATCTCTTCTGAATTCCACCGCACTTTACCTTCTACAGGTTGTGCAAGGCCGGCTAAAATCCGCAATAAACTTGTTTTACCTATACCATTGTGCCCTTCAATTTGCACGAAATCACCGCTTTGAAATTGCAGTGAAAGATCAGTGAACAACACGCGATCGCCCCGTTGGCACGCTAATTGTTCTAATTGAAGTTGATGAGCAGGAAACATAGTCTCAGCCTTAAAAATAAAATCTTGTGAAAAATCAGCGGGTATTCTACCACAAGGGGAAATTTTGACGAGATTTTAAGGGCTAAAAGGCATAACTATTTAGGCGTAGATCGGTGTATTTATTGATTTAAAACAAACTAAATTTTCCTAGCTTTTTCATCAGATAATCAAATAATTAAAAGATTTACTGATCTAAATCAAATTTTCTGCTACTATTTAGTTACTTTTTGATGTTGTTTTATCAAAAACATTACCTTAACTTCATTTAAAAAAGGAACATATTATGTCTTATACTCTACCTGAATTAGGCTACGCTTATGATGCGTTAGAACCACATTTTGATGCACAAACAATGGAAATTCACCACTCTAAACACCACCAAGCATATGTAAATAATGCAAATGCAGTGTTAGAAACTTTACCTGCTGAATTTTCTGAAATGTGTGCAGGCCAATTAATCAGCCAATTAGATAAAATCCCAGCTGAAAAACGTACTGCATTACGTAACAACGCAGGCGGTCATGCAAACCACAGCTTATTCTGGAAATCATTGAAAAAAGGCACTACTTTACAAGGTGATTTAAAAGCAGCTATCGAACGTGATTTCGGTTCTGTAGAAAACTTCAAAGCTGAATTTGAAAAAGCTGCAGCGACTCGTTTCGGTTCTGGTTGGGCATGGTTAGTAATTAACCAAGGTAAATTATCTGTTGTTTCTACCGCAAACCAAGATTCTCCATTAATGGG
>CBCSVJ010000143.1:0-3938 GCA_965143545.1 uncultured Haemophilus sp.
AATATCTATGGTGAAGATCCTGCGGTGCAAATTTCCGGTACACGCGGACAACAAGCAGACACCACCGCATTAACTGAAGTACAAAATGTACTGAAAGAAAATAACCTTCCAACCAAATCTATCGTTCTTGAAAATGGCTCCATTCTTGCCCGTTTCACCAACACAGATGACCAACTTCTTGCCAAAGATAAAATTGCAGAAAAACTTGGCACTAACTACACCACCGCATTAAACCTTGCACCGGCAACACCGGCTTGGTTAAGTAGCATTGGTGCAAATCCAATGAAATGGGGTTTAGACTTACGTGGTGGGGTACGTTTCTTGATGGAAGTGGACATGAATTCTGCTTTGGCTAAACGTCAAGAACAGTTACAAGACACATTACGCAGCGAATTACGTAAAGAAAAAATTCAATTTACGTCAATTAAAAATGGTGACAAATTTGGTACCACAGTGACATTAGAAAACGCTGACCAAATGTCAAAAGCGGCACGTATTATTCGTCAGTTACACCCAACATTAGACGTGTCTGATATTGGTGATAACACTTTAAACCTTGCGCTTTCTGAAGCATCATTAACTGAATCACGTAACTTAGCGATCGAGCAAAACTTAACGATTTTACGTAAACGTGTTGCTGAATTAGGCGTAGCTGAAGCGGTTATCCAACGTCAAGGTGCAGAACGTATCGTTATCGAATTACCGGGCGTTCAAGATACGGCACGTGCAAAAGAAATCTTAGGGGCAACCGCAACACTTGAATTCCGTATTGTGAATTCATTAGTGAACCCTGAGTCCGCTGCTCGTGGTATGTTGCCTTCTGATACAGAAATCAAATATGACCGTCAAGGTCGACCTGTTGCGCTTTACAAACGTGCGGTATTGGGTGGTGAACACATCATCAACTCAAGTTCTGGTTTAGACCAAAACACCAGTACGCCACAAGTAAGTGTAACCTTGGATAGTGAAGGCGGCGAAATCATGTCGCAAACGACCAAGAAATACTACAAAAAACCAATGGCAACCTTGTATGTAGAATACAAAGACAACGGTAAAAAAGACGAAAATGGCAAAACCATTTTAGAGAAAAGTGAAGAAGTCATTAACGTTGCTACTATTCAAGGTCGCTTCAGTTCTAACTTCCAAATTACGGGTGTAAGCAGCTCGGCAGAAGCACAAAACCTTTCTATGTTATTAAAATCAGGTGCATTAATTGCGCCAGTGCAAATTGTTGAAGAACGTACAATCGGTCCTTCTCTTGGTGCACAAAATGTAGAACAAGGTATTGATGCAAGCTTCTGGGGCTTAATTGCCGTCATAGTATTCATGCTGATTTACTATAAAATCTTCGGTATTATCGCAAGCTTTGCATTGGTGATTAATATCGTTTTATTAGTTGGTTTGATGTCTATCCTACCAGGTGCAACACTCACTATGCCGGGGATTGCGGGTATCGTATTAACCCTAGGGATGTCGGTGGATGCCAACGTACTTATTTTTGAACGTATCAAAGAAGAGATTCGTAATGGTCGTCCAATCCAGCAAGCCATTAACGAAGGGTATAACGGTGCATTCACCTCTATCTTCGATGCGAACTTAACCACAATTTTAACGGCAATCATTCTTTATGCTGTGGGTACCGGCCCTATTCAAGGCTTTGCAGTAACCCTTGCATTAGGTGTGGCAATTTCAATGTTTACAGCGATTACTGGAACACGTGCTATCGTGAACTTCCTATACGGCGGTAAACGTCTTGAAAAATTATCAATTTAGGTAGGATAAGATGAGATTATTTGCAAAAGATAAAAACGGACATTTTATCCGTGAAGTGAATGGGATTAAATTGCCATTCCCTCTCACTGAATTTATGAAAGTGAGATTTGTAGGGTATGCATTTTCCGCAATTTTAATGGCGATTTCCCTCTTCTTCATTGTGACAAAAGGCTTCAATTGGGGCTTGGATTTTACCGGTGGTGTGGTATTTGATACGCACTTCTCACAACCAGCTGATTTAGAGAAAATCCGTGGCACATTAAATCAAAATGGTATTGCAAGCCCAATTGTACAAACAACGGGTTCTGTACAAGACGTGATGATCCGCTTACCAGCTGATAATAACGATTCTGCTATTGGTGATCACGTTAAAAGCATGCTCCAAACGATTGACCCTAATATTCATATTAATAGTATCGAATTCGTCGGTCCAAACGTGGGCGAAGAACTGGCTCAAGGTGCGGTTTATGCGACCCTTGCAACCCTAGCAATGATGTTAATTTACGTGGGTTCACGTTTTGAATGGCGTTTAGGTTTTGGTGGTATTGCCTCACTTGCGCATGACGTGGTGATTACACTCGGTGTATTCTCTGCATTACAAGTCGAAATGGATTTAACCTTCGTGGCGGCGATTCTTTCTGTTGTAGGTTATTCTATCAACGATAGTATCGTGGTATTCGACCGTGTGCGTGAAAACTTCCGTAAAATTCGCCGTGTAGAAACCATCGATATTATTGATATTTCCTTAACGCAAACCTTATCGAGAACCATCATGACATCTCTCACAACGCTTCTTGTTGTGATTGCCTTGTTCTTCTTTGGTGGTCCATCAATTCATAACTTCTCATTAGCGTTATTAATTGGTATCGGTTTTGGTACTTACTCATCAATCTTTATCGCGATTGCGATTGCTTATGATATCGGCCTACGCCGTGAACATATGATTCCACCAAAAGTGGATAAAGAAGTCGATGATTTACCTTAATCTATCGAACATGAGATAAAAAGAAAGCCACCATAATGGTGGCTTTTTTATTGCTAAAATTATGTCATTTTATGACCGCACTTTATTCGTTTACATCCCCCAATAAAGCCGCGTATTTCTTCGTTGATTCGGAGCTTTCCAACGTAATTTTAAACGCCATTGTCAGTGGCACAGAAAGCAACATGCCTACCGAACCAAGTAACCATCCCCAGAAAAGTAAGGAAAAGAATACGACCAAGGTAGAAAGGCCTAAGGTTTTACCCATCATTTTCGGTTCAATAATATTACCGATCACAATATTTAATGCAATAATGCCGACGGTTACGCCCATTCCCACACCAAATCCATTCAGCAATAATGCTTGCACCACAATAGGCACTGCAGCAATAATCGAACCAATATTCGGAATATAATTTAATAGGAAGCTTAACGTCGCCCATAAAATGGCATATTGGACATCCATCACATCCAACAAAATCCACGTCGAGATACCAGTAAGCAAACTAATCACTGTTTTCACGCCAAGATAACTAATCACACCGTCTAAAATACGATCAATATGATGTTCTTCCGCGACAACATCATGTTCATTATCACTTAACACTAAAGCAAGTTTATGCTTCATGGTTGGTGCTTCAAGCAGCATAAAAATTACCGCTAAAATCAACACAAAAACATTCGTCACCACGCCAGAAAAGTTTAATAACAAATGACTCACAAAATTCATGATCACACTTGGATCAAAATACTCCATAATGGCTTCACGAGAAATCATAATCGGCAATTTCAGTTTTTGAGCTAACGCCATGACGTCATTTATACGCTCTGAAAGTAGCACTTTATATTGCGGAATGGAACGTGTAAATTCTTGCACACTGCTGTTAATTAATCCCGCGAGGAAAAAGAATACGATTAAAATTAAGATAAATAGTAAGGCAATCGCAATACCATGCGGCACTTTACGTTGTGTCATTGCTTTAATTACTGGCGAGCAAATAATGGCGATAAATAATGCCAATAGAAAAGGCACGACAATCTCTGCCGCCAGTTTAATTCCCGCAAACACAATCACTAAAGCCGCCATAGCGACTACAGTGCGGTTAAAATTTAAGTTTTTTTCCACTAAATGGCTTCCTCATTTTCTTCGCCTGTACGAACACGAATCACGCGTTCTACATCA
>CBCSVJ010000144.1:0-3911 GCA_965143545.1 uncultured Haemophilus sp.
TGCTCGAGCAAGTGCAACACGTTGCTGTTGACCACCAGAAAGCTGATGAGGGAAACGGTCCGCTAAGCTGCTAATACCCGTGAGTTTCATCACTTCTTCGATGCGTTGTTTTTCCTCTTCCGTTTTCCCTTTGCCATCGCCTAAGCCATAAGCAATATTGCGGTAAACATTTAAATGAGGAAATAGCACGCCTTCTTGTACCACATAGCCTAATTTGCGTTGCTGGGTCGGCACATTGAGATTTTCTTTAAAAATAGGTTGATTCTTTAACCAAATCTCACCGCTTGTTGGTTGTTCAAAACCAGCAATACTACGCAATAAGGTGGTTTTTCCACAACCAGATGCGCCAAGAAGAAATAGAATTTCACCTTTCTCTAATTGCAGAGAGATATTGTGCAGAACCTGGTGTCCGTTAAAGGATTTATTCAAATTTTTAATGTCGAGTAATGTTGTCATTTTTATCTTCTCGTTATTTAAAACCGTATCGTTTCAGTAAAAATACAGGAATCCCTGAAAATAGCACTAACATAATGGCATAAGGCGTTGCAGCCGCATATTGTGCATCAGAGGTGTATTCCCACACCGCAGTTGAAAGCGTTTTAATGTCATTAGGGGTCAGTAATAAGGTTGCGGTGAGCTCTTTCATTAAGTTTAAAAATACTAAAGCAAAGGCAGCCGCAATCCCCGGTAACATAGCTGGAATGACTAAGGTACGGAAAATATAAAAGTTGCTACGGCCTAAGCTTTGCCCTACCTTTTCAATGTTACTAGACATTTGTTCAAGCGAGCTACGCAAGGTCGTTTGCGCCATTGGAAGATAAAGCATAAAGTAGGCAACGATAACCATGGCAAAGGTTTGATAAAGGGAATAGGCATAGTTGATGGTAAAGAAGACCAATGATAATGCGATAACAAGCCCTGGCACAGCGTGAAGTAGATAAGGGATTCGATCAAGCCAAATCGTCAATTTACTGCGATAGCGTACCGCAGCCCATACCAATGGTAGTGCACAAATAACGGTAAGTGTTGCACCCAGTGTTGATATAGTCAGTGAATTTGTGAAGGCGGTAAAAAATTCCCCAAAATCGACCGCACCTTCAATGGAACTTCCCACGGTTAGCCAATAAATCAGCATAGTAATCGGCACACCAATACTGAGCACAAAAATGGTCGTGAAAAAGCTTACGACTAAAATTTGTTTTCCTGCTGAGAGGGTTTTCAATGGATACGGACGTATTACGCCTTTGCCGCTTTGATAGAGTGTTTGTGTGCCTCTAAAACGAATTTCCCCCATCACAACAAAGATACAGATCACCATTAACACACCAGAAAGTAAGGCGGCGGTGTTGTTATTAAAGGCCATTTCATATTCTTGGAAAATTGCCGTAGTGAAGGTTTGGTAATTTAAAATAGACACGGCGCCAAAGTCTACCAACATATGAAGCGCAATTAATAATACGCTGCTACCGATGGCGGGTTTGAGTTGTGGAAAAATCGCATGCCAAAATGTGTAAGCATGGCTTTTAGCTAATGAAAGGCTCACTTCTTCTAAAGAGCGGTCGAGTCTTTTTAAGGTCGCCGCGACAGGGAGATAAGCAAGCGGGAAAGAACTCAGCGTCATAATGCCGATGGTTCCCCAGAAGCCTTCCACTCTGAAGGTAAGACTGATCCACGTAAAACAACTGACAAAAGCCGGAATACAAAGAGGGAGCGTCATGGCTACTTGGAAAAAGCCTTTCCCCCAAAAGCGATAACGTTCTAATAAAAACGCACATAGTGTGCCGAGAATAATGGCAAAAAGTGTGACAAATACCATTAAAAGTAGGGTATTACTGAGCAATTCCCACATTCTTGGGCGCCAAAGTAATTCAATGCTGCGAGCTAATCCGACATCTGCAGCACGCTCAATAACATATAAAAAAGGGAGTAATAATGGCAAACTAATCAGCACGATTAAGGCTATAAGCCAGCGAGGTGGGCGATTAGACACAGAAAAATCCTTTAAAATATTAGTGTAAAATAAGTAGAGTAAATAACAGAAGGGCGTGTATTACACGCCCTATATTGCATAGCAAATTAAACTTATTTCAAACCAGCTTCTTCAATAAGTTTATTGGCGTTGTCTTTGTCTTCAGAAGTCGTTGCCGAAACAACAGGCGCTTCTAATTTCGCATAAGGTTCCATGTTAAATGGAGAAACCACATCGGTACGAAGTGGGTATTCTGCACGTACTGAAACAAACGCTTGTTGTCCTTCTTTACTTGCTAAGAAATCAACGAATTTTTTCGCTTCTTCTTTATTTTTAGAACCTTTTAATACCGCTGCACCAGAATAGGTCACTAATGCACCTGGATCTTGATGACGAATGAAGTAAAGACGTGTTTTGAGGTTATCAGCACCTTTTTCTTTTGCAAGTGTATACCAGTAATAGTTGTTGATTAACGCTGCTGGTACTTCACCATTTTCAACCGCTTGAAGAGCAACGCTGTTTTTCGCATAAAGTTTACCGTTTTCTTTTAAGCCTTTTAACCATTTAAGAGCGACATCTTTACCTTTTAATTTGGTAATCGCAACAACTTGCTCTAAGAATGCGCCTGAAGTTGGAACGTAACCAATTTTATCTTTCCATTTTGGTGTTGCATAATCTAACACGGATTTTTCCATGTCTTTTTCAGATAATTTAGTGTGATCGTAAACCACAACACGAGAACGACCACTTAGCGCGATCCAGTCTTTTTTCGGTGCAACAGGCACACCTTTGTGTGCAGTTTGTTTAATTGTGTCTGCGGAAAGTGGTTCTAATAACCCTGCATCAGAGAGTGCCGCGAAAGGAGCAGTTTGTTCAGAGTAGAATACATCTGCAGGGGTTTTATCTCCCTCTTCTTTCAATTGACCCGCAAGTTGATCGCTTTTCGCACTGTTTAAGGTGACTTTAATGACTGTTGATTTTGTAAATGCATCAGCAAAGGCTTTTGCACCTTCTTTGTGTTGGCCGTTGTAAACAGTAATATCTGCAGAAGCGAATCCTGCAAACGCCATTAAGCCAGTTAGTGCGGCAATTTGGAAGTGCTTAATTTTCATGAAAACTCCTTTATGTTATCGGGCAAATCGCCCATTTTCTGAAAATAAAATTCGTCCCATTCTAATAACTCAGAATAGATAATGCAAATAATTCTCAGATATTTTTCTCTTATATCAAAATTTCATATTCCATTCTATTTTCTTACTTTGCCCCACGTTGTTTTTTCTCCATAATGTCAGGTGGAAATTTCTAATAAGGACGGATATGAATATTCAGCAAATCATTAAACAATATCACCTAGAGCTCTTATTTCAGCAAGGGGTATTTGGGATTGAAAAGGAAAGTCAACGGGTGCGTGCGGATGGTTCAATAGTGACATCATTGCACCCCAAAGCCTTTGGTAATCGTTGTTTTCACCCCTACATACAAACTGATTTTGCAGAAAGTCAGTTGGAATTGGTGACTCCCCCTATGAAAAAGTTAGAGGATACACTACGTTGGCTTTCAGCCATTCATGAAGTGACTTTGCGAACTTTACCGGAGGATGAATTTATTTTTCCTTTCAGTATGCCAGCAGGATTACCGCCAGAAGAACACATTAAGGTTGCACAATTAGATAATCAGGAAGATGTGGCTTATCGGGAGCATTTAGTCCAGTCTTACGGTAAATATAAGCAAATGGTCAGTGGTATTCATTACAATTTTCAAATTGACCCTAAGTTTATTGATGCCTTATTTCATGCACAAAATGAAACACAAAGTGCGGTTGATTTTCAAAATGATTTTTACCTAAAAATAGCGAAGAACTTCTTACGTTATCAATGGATTTTGCTTTATCTGTTTTCTGCGACACCAACGGTAGAGGAAAAATATTTCAGAGGCAATTCAC
>CBCSVJ010000145.1:0-3879 GCA_965143545.1 uncultured Haemophilus sp.
TAAATTAACGACTTCAGAGAATAAATACGGTACCAACAAGTTTCCATCTAGAAGTTGACTCACCGCAAAGGCCACAATTAAATACCAAAACGTTGGGGAAATGCCAAACTGGAACATCGCCACTAACGCAACAGGGATCGTCACTAATACTGCGCCGATATAAGGCACTAATACAGACAACCCTACGGCAACAGAAAGTAAGAGCGGATAATTTAAACCAAAGCTTAAAAAGATGATGTAAGTCACCACGCCGACAATCAAAATTTCCAACAGCTTACCATGAATATAATTCGCAATTTGTTGCTGCATTTCATTCCATACTTTAGAGGCTAAAAGACGATTTTTAGGTAAAAATCGGCTCACGCCAGCAAGAAGCTCAGTTTTATCTTTCAGCATAAAGAACATCATTAATGGCACTAAAAACGCATAAATACCCAATGATACAAGGTTCATTAATGAGGTAATCGACAATTTCACCGCAGATTCACCGAAGCCCAAAATCTTCGCACGAGCAGCACTAAAAAAGGTGTCAATCATGGTGTAATCAATGAGTTCAGGATAATGCTCAGGAAGGGCTAACAACCATTCATGTAACTTATTGAACATGGCTGGCAAATCGCTTAATAAGGAAATCGTTTGATTCCATAATGTTGGTACAAGCCCGAAGAAAATTAATAACGCTAAGGTTAGAAAGCCACCAAAAATAATTAACGTGGCAAGCATTCGAGGAAATTTTAATTTTTTCGTTAAAAAATTAATCGGCATTTCCAATAAATATGCTAATACAATGGCAATCAGCAACGGAGCGATTAAATCACTAAAGAAATAAATCGCAATAAAGCCAAATAACAAAATGGCAAGTAGTCCCATCGCATGCGGATCGCTTAAGCGACGGCTATACCAATTTTTTAGCATTTCTAACATAAAGTCTTCCTAAACAAGTATTTTTTGTCATTATAAGTTAAAATTTAAATCAATCCTATATCCACTCATTCAACATAAAATAGAAGGAAACGTTATGTCTGTTAAGATTTACCATAATCCGCGCTGTTCAAAAAGCCGTGAAACCTTAGCTTTATTAGAAGAAAAAGGTATCCAACCAACTATCGAACTTTATTTGCAACAACACTACTCTGTTGAAGCATTACAGCAACTGGCTAATAAATTAGGATTAGATGATGTTAGAAAAATGATGCGTACCAAAGATGAGCTTTATCAATCATTAGGGTTAGATAATCCTGCATTAACTAAGGATGAGTTATTAAAAGCCATCAGTGAAAATTCAGCCTTATTAGAGCGCCCGATTGTGGTAAAAGGTGAAAAAGCCAAAATTGGACGACCGCCTGAAAGCGTACTCGCCATTTTGTAATTTTATTCATTTTCGCTATAATGACTTGCCGTGAAACACTTCACGGCAATTTTTTAGAGGTAAATATGACAAAAAAAACAAAAAGTGCGGTTAAAAATCAGCCCATTTATCAACACGCCAAAGGAGTCGTAAAAGATAATGCTGTGATGGCACTATTACACGACAAATTATTCCGCCAACGCGTTGAGAAAAAACGTAAAGGCAAAGGCAGTTACCAACGAAAAGCAAAATATGCAAGCAATTGGTTTGAAAAGCCCGATGATAAAGTTTTTGATTTCAGAAATTTTATCATCGGGTTTTTCGTTTCAATTTCAGTATAAAAAATAACAAACAGAGGAAGTCTATATGTCAATCAAAACAGAAGTTTTATTTAACAATACTTGGAATGTCCGTATCAGTGATCCGGGTGAAGAAGGGGCTCAAAGCCACTTTTTTGAAACCATTTATCTCACGCTCACGGCTTATTTTGAAGGCGAAAATGTGCGTTATGAATTTGTGCGTAAAGTAGAGGATCAAGTAAAAATCAAACGCTCATTTACGGAATTAAGCGAGTTATTCAAATTCTTAGGGGATTATTTGGACCCAGTTTCACTCGGTAACCTCGGTGTAAAAATAGGTAACTTAGGCATGAAAGCTGAATAAATTTTTTCTAATAAAAAAGTGCGGTCAAATTGAACCGCACTTTTTATTTCTCAACTTCTATTATTTCTATTATTGTGCAAGTAATACACTTAATGCAGAATACAAGGATTGAGCCGCTTCATTTGATAATGCCTTGCCATCTTCATCAGTGATGACGACCGCACTTTGTTTACCTACCGCAGAAATTTGCATTTGGTAAACGCCTTTTTCTAGATTAGGCGGATTCACACCTAAACGTAACCACTCTTGTTTATCCAATGGTTTATATTTCAATTCACGATAACCACGGCCTGCAGATTCAGATGTTGCTTTAAAGCCTAATTTTGGTAGAGCCGAACCTAAACGTTGCCATGCTTGACCAAAGCTTGCATCCATACCCAATGCCATTCTGCCATTCGTATCAGTAATTAAACCAGATTGGAAAGGTCCTACAGAAGCACTACTTAAATCTTGTTGTTGCTTGTTATAAGCGCTAGTGAGCGCCGAAACAAAACGATTTAAACGATCAGATGCATAGCGCTGCTTATCAGCTTGATTTGGCGTATAAATCACACCATCACGACGCATTTGTTCTACAGAAACCGCTAACGCACTTGCATCTTGCGCCGTAACTTGTTCAATTTTATAACGGATCTCTGTATTGGCTTTATCATCTGCACGACCCGTTGGCGCCCAATCGCTAATTAATACCGCACCATTTAAAGTTGAATTCGTGCCTTCTTCTTTCAATAAACGCTCAATTTGTTTGAGATTATAAAGCTCTGCTTGTGCATCCGTATAAACAATCAATGCACGTTCACCATCAAATTGTGTCAAAGAATTTTTGATAATCGCTAATGGGGTTGAAGGCGGACGAATATCCACGCGTTCTTTTTTCGCATTAAGCTGAGGAAGTTCATAAGTCGGATCCGCTTGCGGCAATGTTACACCACCACTTGCTAAAGGAGAAAAGCTCGGTATTTCACGATCAGAATTTTGATAAGTGTCATTAGCCGTCTGCATTTTTTCTACGCTGTTTGAACACGCCGATAATAATGCTGCCGCGACTAAACTCAGTACGATTTTTTTCATTCCTTAAATCCTTCAATAAAAATAATTAAAATAATGACCGCTCTTTGACAAATAAAAAAGCCGAAAGTTTAAAGGGCTGTAAAAACAACCCTTTAATTCATTAAATTAAGCCAGCAATTTTTAATGCTTCTTCTACTTTTACTTGCGCGCTTTCGCTTAACACAGTAAGTGGTAAACGTAAGTGTGGAGTCTTAATTAAACCTAAACGATATGCCGCCCATTTAACTGGAATTGGGTTTGATTCAATAAATAAATCTTGATGTAAAGGCATTAAACGTGCATTAATTTCTTCCGCTTTCGCAAAATCGCCCGCTAAAGCATAGCGACACATCGCGGCCATATCTTTTGCAGCAAGGTTATTTGTCACAGAAATAACCCCCTCTGCGCCTAATTTCATCGCTTCTAACCCTGTGGCATCATCTCCACTTAATACAATGAAATCTTTACCGGCTAATTCTTTAATCGCTGTAATGCGAGTTAAATCGCCTGTTGCTTCTTTAATCCCTACAATATTCTCAATTTGAGACAAACGCGCCACGGTTTCAGGTTTCATATCACTACCGGTACGACCTGGTACGTTATAAAGAAGTTGTGGTAAATCCGTGCATTCTGCAATCGCTTTAAAATGTTGGAACATGCCTTCTTGAGTTGGTTTATTGTAGTAAGGAACAACAGATAAACAACCTGCAACACCGCTATCACGTAATAATTTTGTCATCACAATGGCTTCATTCGTTGCATTAGCACCGGTACCAGCAATGATTGGAATACGTCCTTTTGCTAACTCAACCGTCTTT
>CBCSVJ010000146.1:0-3870 GCA_965143545.1 uncultured Haemophilus sp.
TGTGGTTGCAAGGATTCGATATCTCGTAAGATTTCACGAGCTTGTTCCAACTGATTAGCCGGTAAACGTGTTTTACGTACCAAGAAACCCAATGCACGTTGTGTATCCATCAAACACAAACGCACTTTAGAACTGGTATCTTCTTGTTCTGTTAGGGTATTTAAGGCTTCATCGAAAGCTTCATCTTGCGTACCGTTTAGAATTACACGGCTTAATTTTTCTAAATCGGCATACACGTTTTCGATAACATCCGCTAATTGCTCAATTTTAGTTTCAAATAAGTCGAGCAAAACTTCATACGCATTGCATTCTAATAAGCGCTGACTACGGGAACGCATACGATATAAACGGAATGCGGGTAATTCACGATCACGTAGGGTAAATAAGCGTCCATCACGAATAGTAAACGCCACGCTTGCGAGATCGGCGTAGTTTTCTTCGTCTTCACAATAGAAGAATGAGTGTAAGTGCAAGCCGTCTTCGTCTTCAAAGAAACGCGCGGATGCTTCGATGTCTTCTAATTCGAGGAATGAGGCGAGACTTTGTCCTAAGCCTTCTTGCAACATTTCACGTTCTTCCCCTGTTGGCTCCAGTAAATCTAGCCAAATGGCAGAACTGAGATCGGCTGGTTCGTCATCAATACGAAGCAAACGGGAATCGTTAATGGCAAAAGCGTTAATCATTGGTCATACTCCTTTTGGGATTATGAAGATCCAACTGTGAACAAAAAAAGATCAAACGAAATTGGCACTAGAGAAAAGTGCGGTCAAATTTTTGTATGTTTTAAAAATGGGTTTCGTTCGATAAAAGATGCCGAAGAAAGGTAAATTGATTACCAGCGAACTCTCGCTGATAAGAGGCGAGAGTCTAAAGCGATATTCGGTATCGACTATGACTGTCCAAAGTGTGTGTCCTTCTCGTTAAAAAATCGGGCGAATGTTACGCTTGAAAGGCGCTTTCGTCAAGTATTATTGAAAAGGACACGGTACTTTTAATTAATTAGTATATTGATTAATTGCGTTAGTAACTTCTTGATCTTGATAAATATTATTAACAATATCTTTGAAGGTTTCGCCTAACACTTTTTGAATTTCATCATTGCTCGCATTAAATGCACCAGATTGTGAACGGGTCGCATTAAAGGTTTTGTTGTATTGTCCGCGTGGACCTTGTACATAAACAACTGCTTGAATTTTACTGTTCAAGGTATAACGTAAATTACCTTGATCTACGTGAGTGTTGAATTCTTTCACTTCAACGGTTACACCAGCATTCGCATTATTAGCTTGTCCGATACGGAAACCTTTGCTAACTAAATTTTGTTGCATCACTTGTTGAAAAAGTTGAGTAACGCTTGGTGAGGCATTTAATTTAATTAGCTCGCCTGATTTAGTATAAGTTGCAATTTCTTGTTGTGGACGAGAATCACGAGTATTAACTGTTACCACTGCGGATTGGTTAATATTCATTGATGCAGTCGGTGATTGAGGGGTAAAAGTTAAGGTATTAGATTGCGCTTGGCAACCCGCTAAAAATAATGTCGCAGCGGCTAACGTCATTGCTGATAATGCTTTGATTTTGTTTGTTACTTTCATAATTTCCTCATTGAATTAGGTTAATTTGTGTTATTCTTACAAACTTAACGCTGAATGTATAGCAAAAAGTTAGGGAGTTTATTTATGTCAAAACAGCAAGAATTATTAGAGAGAATTCAAGCCGAATTTCAACCGCACTTTGCCACCGTGGAAAATGAAAGCCATATGCACAGTTCCGGTCGAGGGGCTGATTCTCATTTTAAATTAGTGATTGTCAGCGATGCTTTTGAAGGCATGCGCAAGGTGCAACGCCACCAAAAACTTTATCAACTTTTTGCCGATGATTTAAAAAATGGTATTCACGCATTAGCGCTTCATCTTTATACAAAAAGCGAATGGGAGAGCCTAGGTGAAGCATTTCCAAAATCACCAAATTGTCTTGGTGTTGGACAGTAAGTATTTCCTTACGTTCCCTATATTCGATTTTCATGAGAAGAGAGAATGCGATAAGCGTTCTCTCTTTTTATTTTGATAAGATTTATTTTTACTCCAGATAAATATCCGTCTAAAAAGTTCACAAATATTTCACAAAAAATGAGGGCGTAAAGTGGAATAAAAGCCCATTTTCCGATAGAATAAGGCGCTTTTAATTTTAGAATTTCAATTTCTGGATAAGTGGGCGATTCCTTACTCGTCGAGAAATTAAACAGATTTGAGTTTTTAAATTTATGTGTCAGTTAATAATGCTTTGATCTCAAAGTATTTTCTGTCACGCTCAATCGCGAGATTGCTTTTAAGGCATATGCTTTGATTGCAATCGTGTTTTTAACCTAGAAAAGTAGTGCAAACAGTATGATTACAATCAAAAAAGGCTTGGATCTTCCTATTGCAGGAAAGCCAGCACAAGTAATCCATAGCGGTAACGCTGTGAATCAGGTTGCGATTCTTGGTGAAGAGTATGTGGGTATGCGTCCTTCTATGAAAGTACGCGAAGGCGATGTTGTTAAAAAAGGCCAAGTGCTTTTTGAAGACAAGAAAAACCCTGGAGTGGTTTTTACAGCCCCTGCGAGTGGTACTATCACTGTAATTAATCGTGGCGAAAAACGTGTATTACAATCTGTGGTCATTGATGTGCAAGGTAACGATCAAGTTACT
Organism: uncultured Haemophilus sp.; assembly: GCA_965143545.1. GTDB lineage: Bacteria > Pseudomonadota > Gammaproteobacteria > Enterobacterales > Pasteurellaceae > Haemophilus_D. The sequence goes on from CBCSVJ010000146.1 coordinate 2,691, forward strand.
TTCGCTAAATATAACGCAGGTGAGCTCAATACGCTTTCTTCTGAACAAGTTAAACAAAACCTCGTTGAATCCGGTTTGTGGACAGCGTTCCGCACTCGTCCGTTCAGCAAAGTGCCTGCCTTAGATGCAGAACCTTCTTCTCTGTTTGTAAATGCGATGGATACCAATCCTTTGGCTGCAAATCCAGAGGTGGTATTAAAAGAGCATTGGCAAGATTTTATTGACGGTTTAACGGTATTAAGTCGTCTATTCCCAAATAAACCATTAAATCTATGTAAAGCGGGTGATAGCAATATCCCAACCGTGGATTTACCTAACCTAAAAGTACATGATTTTGGCGGTGTCCATCCTGCTGGTTTAGTGGGTACTCATATTCACTTTATTGATCCAGTTGGTGTGAATAAAACTGTATGGCATATCAATTACCAAGATGTGATTGCTGTAGGTAAATTATTCACCACGGGCGAACTTTATGTAGAACGCATTATTTCTCTTGCGGGTCCGCAAGTGAAAGAACCTCGTTTAGTTCGTACCGTAATCGGTGCTAACCTTTCTCAATTAACCGCAGGTGAATTAAAAGACGGTAATAACCGTGTGATTTCTGGTTCAGTACTTTGTGGTCAAACAGCAAAAGATGCTCACGACTATTTGGGTCGTTATGCATTACAAGTTTCTGTGATTGCAGAAGGTAATGAGAAAGAGTTCTTAGGTTGGATCACACCACAATCGAACAAATATTCGATTACCCGTACCGTATTAGGTCACTTTGGTAAGAAATTATTCAATTTCACTACTGCAGAAAATGGTGGTGAGCGTGCAATGGTACCAATCGGTAGCTATGAGCGCGTGATGCCGTTGGATATTTTACCGACATTATTATTACGTGATTTAATCGTGGGCGATACCGATGGTGCACAAGCGTTAGGTTGTCTTGAATTAGATGAAGAAGACTTAGCATTATGTTCTTTCGTTTGCCCGGGCAAATATGAATACGGTTCAATCTTGCGTCAAGTATTAGATAAGATTGAGAAGGAAGGTTAAAAATGGGTTTAAAAAATCTTTTTGAAAAAATGGAACCCGCGTTTTTACCAGGTGGTAAATACAGCAAGCTTTATCCGGTCTTTGAATCGATTTATACCTTGCTTTATACACCAGGTACGGTAACGCACAAAAACACACA
>CBCSVJ010000147.1:0-3865 GCA_965143545.1 uncultured Haemophilus sp.
GGGTTAGGTCATATTTTAGATGCTCGTCGCCTAACTAAAAAATTAGGCGGCAATCCTGATAACTGGTTAGATGTAAAAAATAATCTTCAGCTATTATCGGAAAAGCGTCATTATTCAAACTTAAAATATGGCTACGCTCGCGGCTATGAGGCTTACCAATATGTTGAGAATATTCGCCGCTACATGAACAGCATTGTGAATTATCATCGCGTTCAAGAAAATCAAGCGACTGCGACAGAGTAAGTGCGGTCAGAAAAAACAACGTTTTATTGAACTCAAAGAAAACAAGGAGAAAAAGATGTTAAAAAGAAAAACGTTTTTAAAGAAAAAAGCATCAAGAGATATCTCTGCCTCACGCAACTTGCGTTTAAGACGCTTAAAACACCGTAAAGCAAAACAATTCCAACGTCATGCGTTGCAATTAGTGATTCAAGATATCTAAAAAAGGGCGAACATCATGTTCGCCCTTTTATTTATTCATTATCCTTTATTTTTCAAAAGAATCTTTCAAACGCTCATCTGCTCGGCGAGATTCACCTTTATGTTGAAGTTTATTTAACTGGCGTTCTAATTTTTCTTCGACTTCATTGATCGCTTTATACATATCATCAGCCGTTGCAGTGGCTAACAGATTACCTAATGGAGTTCCAATTGAAGCCTCTACAGAAAAGCCGTTTGGTACTTTACTTAAAACAAAATGCGGGCTAATCAGTTGAGTGTGCCATTTCTCTAATTTTGCAAGTCTTCCCTCCACATGTTCACGAATTGCAGGGGTGATTTCCATTTGTTTACTTGTGATATTGAGTGTCATAGCATTTACCTCTTTTGCTTAAATGAACCCTTCGGTTCCGTTCATCTTTAATAACAACATATCGACCTTGCACTGCTTTTTCAAGTGCTTTTAAGCAAATAAAAAAACAAATGTTCAAAAATATGATCAGGATCTAATTTCTGCAAAAATATGATTTTCTTTCTGTATAAACTTGTTATGATGTAAAGCTGTAAACAACAAAGGGAAGCGATCAGCTTCCCTTTTCTTTTTACGATATGAATTAGGCTAATTCATCTTGATCATGTTGTGTTGCTTTTAAACGTTCGAAGTAATCCTTAGTTTCTGAAATAATTTCTTTACGTAAACCAATTAATGCTATCAAGTTCGGGAAAGCCATTAAACCATTCACGATATCCGCTAAAATCCAGATTAAATCTAAGGTGAGGAATGAGCCTGCTCCAACCAAAACAATAAAGACAAAACGATAAAATTTAATGCCTCGAATACCAACTAAGTAAAGGAAGCAACGCTCACCGTAGTAACACCACCCTAAAATTGTAGTGAAAGCAAAGAATAATAAGCCAACGGTTACAATAGTTGCACCGATTGATGTGCCTAAGCCCTGTGCAAAAGCGTAGTTGGTCACACTTGCGCCAGAAAGCTCAGGATTACTCCATGCCCCCGTAATAACAAGTACTAATCCCGTCATAGTACACACGATGATAGTATCTAAAAATGTCCCTGTCATCGAAATTAAACCTTGGCGAACAGGCTCTTTCGTTTGTGCCGCTGCCGCTGCAATAGGCGCACTTCCTAAACCAGATTCATTTGAGAAAATACCGCGCGCAACACCCGATTGAATCGCTTTCATCACGGTAAAACCAACCGCTCCGCCCAAAGCCGCTTGTGGATTAAACGCACTCTGAATAATTAATGCGATCGCAGCAGGCAGTTTATCGTAATTAACTACTAAGATGATAATTGAGGTTGCCACATAACCAATTGCCATAAAAGGCACAATCACTGAAGAAGCTGTTGCAATACGTCTTACACCACCGAGAATAATCATAGCGACCAATACGGTCACTACTGTTGCCGTAATAATAACGGGTACATTGAATGTGTCTTGCATCGCATGCGTAATGGCATTTATTTGAGGGAAGGTACCAATACCGAAAAAGGCCACCAATACTCCAAAGAGTGCAAATAATTTAGCTAGCCATTTAATTCCAAGACCACGTTCGATATAGTACATTGGTCCACCTGCCATAAAACCGTATTTATCGCGCACACGATATTTCACTGCAAGCAAACATTCGGCATATTTGGTTGCCATGCCTAATAATGCAACTAGCCACATCCAAAAAATCGCGCCAGGTCCACCCGCTTGTACTGCGGTCGCTACACCAACGATATTCCCTGTACCAATGGTTGCCGCTAATGCTGTACAAAGTGCAGCAAAAGAAGACACGTCCCCTTTGCCTTTATTCGCACCACGAGCAAATAAATAACCCAAGGCACGAGGTAAATAACGAATTTGTAAGAAGCCTAAACGAAAGGTAAGATAAAGTCCTGTTCCGGACAAAAGAATAAGTAGGGGCGGTCCCCATATAAAGCTACTAATAGCCGATAAAATTGTCTGTAATGACATTGATGATTCCTCGTCGTTTAAAATACAAATAAACTCGACAAGGAGACAAGAAGAATCCCGATAGAAATATATTGATAATACGGATTGTCTTTTGCCCCTGTCCTTTTGCCTGAGCGTTTGGAAAACAATCGAAAAATCGACCGCTCTTTTGCGCCTTCGGCGTCCATTTACATCGATAAAATGCAATGGATCTCTCCAAGGGTTCGTCCAGTAACAGTCCCTGCAATCTTGCGATTGCGCCTGAAAGATTTTACCTCGTCGGCGTAGGGGCAATTCCCTACTCTCCAGCTACCTTCTTCCGAACTCACTTTTTACGTTTTATTTTTTATCGCAAAAAGTGTCGCGAATTTTAGCAAACTTGAAAGGCTAACTCAATGGATTGACGAAAAAAGGCTTAGATAACAAGGTGAAAGCAGATAAAAACAAAGTGCGGTCAAAAATTTTCTTATTTTTTGACCGCACTTCTCTCAGCAATAAAATTAGTGCTCTTTACATGACCATTGAGTAACATTCATCTTAATAACCACTATTTTGTTTAACTCATTCTCACTAAACTGCCAATCATTTTTCTGTGTATAGTGTTCCATTAAATATTGTAAAGCATCAATCTTCTCATCTTTATCTTCAATAATGAATAAATTCCCTTTTCCAATAATGCTCTGATATAAAAAAGAATAATCACAGGCAATTTCTGCTTTTACAATTTCATGTTTACGGTCCATTTCAAAACCAGCTAATTTATTCTTTTTAATCAGTTCAATTTTTTTCCCTTTAACAAATCCATGGAAATAAAGAGTAAGTTCTTCATTATCTGCCTTAAAACCAAAATTTAATGGAACAATATAAACACTTTCATCATCTTGTAATCCTAAACGGCAAATATCACACTGCTTCATAATTTCTAACATACGATGATAATCAGTGATCGCCCTATCCTTACGTCTAATCTTAGAACGTTCCATATTATACTCCCCTTGCTTATTAAATAAAAAAGGCAGATAAACATCTGCCTTCAACTCTAGGGATTATAAAATCTCTTTTGCTTTTGCCACCACGTTATCCACGGTGAAACCAAAGAGTTTGAATAATTGATCTGCTGGTGCTGATTCGCCGAAGCTATTCATACCTACCACGCGACCCTCAAAGCCGACGTATTTATACCAGAAGTCTGCAATACCTGCTTCGATTGCAACACGTTTGGTTACGGCCGCAGGTAACACACTTTCACGGTACGCTGCATCTTGTTTATCGAAACGGTTAGTGCTTGGCATAGAAACGACACGTACTTTTTTACCTTCTGCACTTAATGCTTCAGCCGCTTTCACCGCTAATTCCACTTCAGAACCTGTTGCAATGAAGATTAACTCAGGTGTACCCTCACAGTCTTTTAACACATAAGCACCACGTTTAACTGCATCTAATTGTGCAGAAGTGCGGTCCAT
>CBCSVJ010000148.1:0-3858 GCA_965143545.1 uncultured Haemophilus sp.
TCTGCCGCTGCTGCTGCGCCGCCAGCTGCTGGAGCTGCTGCTACTGCTGCTGCAGAAACGCCGAATTTTTCTTCCATCGCTGCGATTAATTCAACGATTTCAGTTACAGATTTAGAAGCAATCGCTTCAATGATTTGTTCGTTAGTTAATGACATAACAATCAATTCCTAAAATTAATAAAGTTAAATGAAGTAAGAAACGCTTAATGATTAAGCTGCTTCTTGTAATTTGTCGCGTAATGCCGCAAAAGTGCGAACAAGTTTGCCTGCCGCAGCTTCTTTCATTGTGCCCATTAAACGTGCAATTGCTTCTTCGTAAGTTGGTAATGTTGCTAAGAATTCAACATCTTGGATCTTACCTTCAAAGGCTGCACCTTTAATTTCAAACTTATCGTTTGCTTTAGCAAAATCTTTGAACAAACGTGCTGCTGCACCTGGGTGTTCATTAGAGAATGCGATAAGTGTTGGACCTACAAACGTATCTTGTAAGCATTCGAAATCAGTGCCTTCAACCGCACGACGTAATAAAGTATTACGAACAACGCGCATTGTTACACCAGCTTCACGAGCTGCTTTACGTAATTCAGTCATTTTATCAACAGTTACACCGCGAGAATCCGCGATTACTGCTGAAAGTGCACCTTTGGCTGCTTCATTTACTTCAGCAACAATTGCTTGTTTGTCTTGAAGATTTAATGCCATTGGCTTTTAGCTCCTGAATACACTCCGATTTCTCGGAATTAATTTACCTCATCGAAAGAGTTATCTTTCAGACTAGGACGACTTCGGTGCCCAGAAGCAAGAAATATTCTTATTCTGTTCACCATCTACGTAGGATTATTAAGACGATTATTGCTAACCATTCCCTACGGTCTTGGACGGGGCTTGAATAGGTCAAGCACCAACCAGAAATTTTACGCTAAGCGTAATTTAGGAGCTAGATTATAGTGATTAATCTCGCTCTTGTAAAGTCTATTGTAGAAAAAATCTGCGGATTTTAACCGCACTTTGCGATTATTTTCTTACAGCAATTGCTTCGATTTCCACACCTACATCTTTTGGTAATCGAGCTACTTCTACACAAGAACGCGCAGGGAAATTCGGATGATTATTTTCTTTGAAGAATTTCTCGTACTCTGCATTTACTGCTGCAAAATCATTCAGATCTTTCACAAACACAGTAGTTTTCACAATATCCCCCACTTTCAAACCTGCTTGTTCAATAATCGCTTTCACATTCTCTAAAGATTGACGCGCTTGAGCCACAATATCTTTCGGCACTTCACCATTCGCCGGATTAACGGGAATTTGTCCCGATGTTAAAACTAAATTACCTAAATCTACCGCTTGAACATAAGGGCCGATTGCGGCAGGGGCTTTTTCTGTATGAATGATTTTAGTCATGATATTTTCCTTTAACATTAAGTATTCTGATTAGTCGATCTCTTTTAACACATCATCAGACAGTTCTTTATGTGAACCTTCTTTCACTTTGCCATCATTTACTTTAAATTCTAAATTCTGATAATAAGCTTCGCGGAAGGTGACATAAGGATCTTGTGCTTGATTGAGCAACTCGGTTTGGTCCAATGTTTTCGAGCGTTTATCTACCGCTTGCACACCGTATTTCACAAGTGACCACGGACCACCTACCCAATTCCAGAACGGATAGGTATAAGCTGCATCAACTACTGCTCCCGTTAATTGACGAGGTGTTGTCGCATTATAGATAGGCAATACAATATAGGCTCCCGCATCTACACCGTAGGTGCCCAATGTTTCCCCAAAGCTACGTTGATCATAAACCTGTAATTCTTTACTTGCACTTGCAAAGTCAAATAAGCCACCAATACCAAAGGTTGAGTTAATCCAGAAACGGTTGAAGTGAACAAAGGCTTTTTTCGGCTCACCTTCTAATAAACGGTTTACAAAGCTCACTGGCTCATCCAAGTTGTTTGCCACATTGGATAAACCTTTTGTGACCGGTGTCGGCACGTAATCACGCCAGCCTTTTGCTGCTGGTTCCAACACATAGCGATCCATGACTTTATAGTTAAAATCAAACATCGTACGGTTAAAACCTTCTAATTTATCATTGCGTTCACCATCAGCTTTGGTTGCACAACCTGTTAAAAAAGCCGTTGCCATTAAGCCTACCGCAAGTAAAGGTGCTTTTTTCATTCCACTTTCCTATTACAAAAAATTGTCTTTATTCTAACCAACTTGAAAGATAACTACAAAAGAATTTATTTAAACCTTGATATTGCTCTTCTTGTTAGCCATTATTGAAATCGTATTTTTAGTTTTCAAAAAATCACTTTTGTTCCCTGCATAAACAAAAAGTGCGGTTATTTCTAACCGCACTTTCTTATCTATTAAATTAAAGTTTTGCTGAAAGCATTGCTTCTAATTTCTCTTGGTCAACTGCAAATTTACGAATACCATCTGCTAATTTTTCGACAGCCATCGCATCGCTGTTATGTTGCCAGTAGAATTCAGCTTCAGTTAATGGTTGAGGTTTCGCTTTTACTTCACCTTTGTAGCCTAGTTTACGTACAAGTGCGGTTGAATTTTCTTGTAATTCTTTGAGTAAAGCGGGAGCGATTGTTAAACGATCACAACCTGCTAATTCAATAATTTCACCGACATTACGGAAACTTGCGCCCATTACCACTGTTTTATAACCGTATTCTTTGTAGTAGTTATAAATTTTAGTTACAGAAATAACACCAGGGTCTTCTGTTGGAGCATATTCTTTTTTATCGGTATTTGCTTTGTACCAGTCTAAGATACGACCTACGAATGGTGAAATTAAATAAACACCCGCTTCAGCACACGCACGTGCTTGCGCTTCGGAGAATAATAAGGTTAAGTTACAGTTAATGCCTTCTTTTTCAAGAATTTCTGCTGCACGAATACCTTGCCATGTTGAAGCAATTTTGATCAAAATACGATCATTTGAAATGCCTGCCGCATTATAAAGTGCGATAAGTTTACGCGCTTTTTCAACGGTTGCTTGAGTATCGTAAGAGAGACGTGCATCCACTTCAGTTGAAATACGTCCAGGGACAATTTTTAAAATTTCTAAACCGATGTTTACCGCTAATTTATCTTCAGCATCAATTAATTGTTGAGCTTTATCCGCACTTTGTGCTTTGGCATAAGCAATCGCTTCATCAATTAATGGGGCATATTGTGGTAATGCTGAAGCACTTAAAATTAAAGATGGGTTTGTTGTTGCATCTTGCGGTTGGTATTTTTTAATGGCATCAATATCGCCAGTATCAGCCACAACGACGGTCATACTACGAAGTGAATCTAACTGAGTTGTCATTATATTCTCCTTGATGGATTTGTTTGAATTCAACTGCCTTACGATAGCATAATTAGCTTTAAAAGGGTAATTCGTCCAGGAAAATATTTACGATAGGGAAAACCAATACATCCTAGATTTCCCCTCTCGCATCATCACTTTTATCAATTTTTTTAGCGATTTATTAGACACAAATCACAAAACTCAATTTTTCTTCAAATAATTTCCTGACAAATCTTTACAAAAATGAATTTTTGAGCTAATAAGTGGAGGACTCTTTATAAAAATATCGCCTAATGACAAGGAGGCTCAAATGCAACACAAACTACTCTTCTCAGCAATCGCTCTTGCTCTTTCCTATTCTGCTCAAGCGGTTATAGTACCTGAGGGAACGCAATTAGATGAAAAACAGCATATCGTCATCAATAACGGGGCAGAACCACAAAGTTTTGACCCACAAAAAACCGAAGGTGTGCCAGAATCTGCCGTTGCTTATCAATTACTTGAAGGCTTAGTCACCTCAGACTCTGAAGGTAAACTTCAACC
>CBCSVJ010000149.1:0-3830 GCA_965143545.1 uncultured Haemophilus sp.
TTTCGATTATTTTTTACATTCTTAGTTTATTGTTGATCGCCCCGTTTTTGATGAATTCATCAGAAGGGAAGTTGAGTCAAAGTAAAATTCCGTTTTTTCTGACCGCACTTGCAGCAATTGTTCTGCATGCAGTCAGCACGTTCCCTCTGCTAGAGGATCTTGCTTCAGGGCAAAGTTTTACGCTAATGCAAATCGCTTCCTTAATGAGCGTCATTATTGCGGCATTGGCGACGCTTTCAATGTTTCTCGTTTCGACAATGTGGTTTGTTTTACCGATAGTGTATGCGTTTTCGATCATTAGCTTGATCTTTGCGACATTCTTATCAAGCCACATTATTCAAATGCTTAATCAAAATACGTTGATGTTATTCCATATTGGCTTGTCGCTATTTACCTATGCAGTTTGTTTTATTGCAACGCTTTATGTGATCCAATTGGTATGGTTAGACCGTAATTTGAAAAAACGTAAAATTCAATTTTCGCCAGCAATTCCGCCATTGATGGCAGTAGAACGCCATTTCTTTTGTTTATTTGCGATGGGGGAGGTTTTACTCACGCTGACGTTAATTTCAGGCACTTATCATGTGTTGCAAGCAGTGACCCCAGAAAATCTGCACAAAGCAATTTTCTCTTTCCTAGCTTGGATTAGTTTTGGTATTGCTTGTTTTGGTCATTGGCGATTGGGCTGGCGTGGAAAAAGGATGATTATTTACGCAATTTCATGTATCATTCTTCTTACGATTGGCTATTTTGGTAGCCGTTTGATTTAATTAAAATCAAAGAACAGGTAAAAAGTGCGGTGAAAATGACCGCACTTTTTGTTGATTAACGAACAAAAGGATTTACCCTTGGACAGTATCCCCCTTAGTACTTTATTTATTACACTCATTATTTGTTTAGTTTTATCAGCCTATTTCTCCGGCTCAGAAACCGGATTACTCTCTCTCAATAAATATCGCCTTCGTTTTATGGCGGAACAAGGCAATAAAGGCGCGCAAAAAGCAGAAAAACTGCTCGAGAAGCCCGATACCTTGTTAAGTTTTATTCTGATCTTTAATAACCTTGTTAACATCAGTGCTTCCGCTATTGCAACCATGATTGGTATGCGTTTATATGGTGATGCGGGGGTAGCAATCGCAACAGGTTTATTAACCTTTGCAATGCTTGTTTTTTCTGAAATTTTCCCTAAAACGGTTGCGGCGATGCACCCAGAGAAAGTGGGATTATTTTCAAGTCACATTTTGTCGCTATTGTTAAAAGTGTTCTATCCATTAGTTTGGTTGATGAATATTTTTACGAAAACCTTAATGCGAATGGTCGGCTTAAAACCTGATTTACAAAAACAAGTGATTAGCCGTGAAGAACTTCGTAGTATTGTATCGGAAGCGGGAGAAGCTACTCCAGATGAACAGCATCCACAAATGTTGCTCTCTATTTTAGATATGGAAACGGTGACTGTCGACGATATCATGGTACCACGTAATGAAATTGCTGGGATTGATATCGATGATGATTGGAAAGCCATTATGCGCCAACTTAATCATGCACCACATAACCGAATTGTGTTGTATAAAGGCAGCCTTGATGAGCAAGTATTAGGGATTTTGCGTGTGCGTGAAGCGTTTCGTTTGTTATTAGAAAAAAATGAATTTACCAAAGAAACCTTATTACGCGCTGTCGATGAAGTGTATTTCATTCCTGAAGGTACCCCGCTTAAAACACAATTAGCGAATTTCCGTACGAAAAAAGAACGTATCGGTTTAGTGGTGGATGAATACGGTGATATCAAAGGGTTAGTCACTCTTGAAGATATTTTAGAAGAAATTGTGGGTGATTTTACAACCACTACAGCACCGACCATTGAACAAGAAGTTGTTCAGCAATCTGATGGTTCAATGATTATTGAAGGTTCGGCGAATCTTCGTGATTTAAATAAAATGTTTGGTTGGGAATTAGATACAGAAGACGCTCGAACCTTTAATGGTTTGATTCTTGAGCATCTTGAAGATATTCCTGATGAAGGAACGGTTTGTGAAATTGATGGCTTGAAAATTACGATTTTGGAAGTCAGCGATAATATGATTAAACAAGCGAAAGTGGAGAAGTTAGCGTCATAAACGCCAAATTTTCTGACCGCACTTTTCGCTTAAAAGGTATGTGATTTTAGTAAGGGTTTAGCATGACGGATGAGATTCGTTTAACACAATACAGCCACGGCGCAGGTTGAGGCTGTAAAATTTCGCCTAAGGTGTTAGGGACAATTTTACAGACAGAAATCGAGAAATTTACCGATCCGAATTTATTGGTCGGGAACGAAACAGCGGATGACGCAGCGGTTTATGATCTTGGTAATGGTACTGCAATTATCAGTACGACAGATTTCTTCATGCCGATTGTGGACGATCCTTTTGATTTTGGCCGTATTGCGGCGACCAATGCCATTAGCGATATTTTCGCAATGGGTGGTAAACCAATTATGGCGATTGCTATTTTAGGTTTCCCGATTAATAAATTACCGGCAGAAGTGGCGCAAAAAATAGTTGATGGTGGCCGTTTTGCTTGTCATCAAGCGGGAATTTCCCTTGCTGGAGGACACTCGATTGATGCGCCAGAACCCATTTTTGGTTTAGCTGTAACGGGCGTTATTGCAACCGAACGTGTAAAACGTAATGCCTCAGCAGAAGCAAATTGTAAGCTTTATTTAACCAAACCATTAGGTATCGGCGTGCTGACTACTGCTGAGAAAAAAGGCAAGTTAAAACCAGAACATCAAGGCTTAGCAACGGCAGCCATGTGTCAAATGAACCTGATTGGTAGCCAATTTGCGGAAGTTGATGGTGTAACCGCCATGACGGATGTCACTGGCTTTGGTTTATTAGGACATTTAGCTGAAATCTGTGAAGGCTCAAATCTTAATGCGGTTGTGCATTTTGATAAAATCAAATTATTAGATGGCGTAGCGGATTATATTGCTGAAGGTTGTGTACCAGGTGGAACCAACCGTAACTTTGAAAGCTATGGTCATAAAATTGGTCCTCTTACGGATTATCAAAAGGCGGTACTTTGCGATCCTCAAACTTCAGGTGGCTTGTTGATTGCGGTTAAATCTGAAAGTGAAGCGGAAATCTTAGAGATTGCGGAAAAAGCCGGTATCGAGCTTAGCGAGGTTGGCGTATTGAAACCTCACCAAGAAGGTGTGCTGGTAGAAGTCGAATAAATCCTTTTCATCAAAATAAAAAGTGCGGTGAAATTCACCGCACTTTTTTTATTCTTTATTTTCCTTGTTCTCTTTATTGTTGGAATACATCGAATCAATGATATGATGATAACGTTCCATAATTACTTTTCGGCGTAATTTGAGCGTAGGCGTGATTTCACCAAGTTTGACGCTAAATGCCTGAGAGAGTAGCGTAAATTTCTTCACTTGCTCGAAGTGTGCCAATTCTTTTTGAAGGCTTTCGATGCGCTGCTCAAACATTTTGATAATGTCAGAGTGTTTGAGTAATTCTATGCGATCTTGATACTTAATATTCAGTTTTTTCGCATATTCTTCTACGCTATCAAAACAAGGTACGATCAACGCTGAAACATATTTTTTTGCATCAGCAATAATCGCAATTTGTTCGATAAATTTATCTTTGCCGATTTTACCTTCAATGTATTGTGGTGCAATGTATTTACCGTTAGAGGTTTTCATCAATTCTTTAATGCGGTCGGTAATAAATAAATTACCTTCAGGATCAAACTCACCGGCATCTCCCGTTTTCAAGAAGCCATCTTCAGTGAAGGCTTGAGCCGTTTCTTCAGGTTTTTTATAGTAGCCTTTCATT
>CBCSVJ010000150.1:0-3820 GCA_965143545.1 uncultured Haemophilus sp.
GAAGTTTCTTATAAATTAAGACCTCCCCGCTATTCAAGTTTTGAGTAGCGGTTTTTTCTTTTTGGGAGGTAATAAAAAAGGACGCTTTTCAGCGTCCTAATTTTTGAATCTAAACTTTAAAAAATTAAAGTGCAGATTTTGCTTTTTCAACTAATGCAGCGAACGCCACTTTGTCGAATACAGCGATATCAGCAAGGATCTTACGGTCGATTTCAACAGACGCTTTTTTCAAGCCGTTGATGAATTTGCTGTAAGATAAACCATTTTGACGAGCCGCAGCGTTGATACGTGCAATCCATAATTGACGGAATTGACGTTTACGTTGACGACGGTCACGATATGCGTATTGACCAGCTTTGATCACCGCTTGGAAAGCAACGCGATACACGCGTGAACGTGCACCATAATAACCTTTAGCAGCCTTAAGAACTTTCTTATGGCGTGCTCTTGCAATAACACCACGTTTTACACGAGCCATTATTTAATCTCCTATGTAATATTTTTAACTAATTTAACTAATCGTACGTTTTGCTTAAATAACGGCTTATGCGTATGGTAAGCAAGCTACTACTAAAACTTGGTCTGCTTTCGCAACCATTGATTTATGACGTAAATGACGTTTACGTTTAGTTGTCTTTTTAGTCAAAATATGACGTAAGTGAGATTGTTTACGTTTGAAACCGCCAGAAGCTGTTTTTTTGAAACGCTTAGCAGCACCACGTACTGTTTTAATTTTAGGCATTGTTAAAATAACTCCGCATTTTAAGTTAAACACATAATTAGGCGAATCCGAAGATTACTTGTAGGCACTAATTATTCCAATATGGCAAATTGAATTGCCCTTCTCCAAAAGCAATTAGGCTGCGTAGTTTGCCCAATGTGCAGTTGTATTCTCACCGAAGTGAAAATTCGATTATCTAGATCAAATCTAAATAAAAAATTATTTTTTCTTAGGTGCTAACACCATTACTGCTTGGCGACCTTCTAATTTACCCGGTGCAGATTCCACAACAGAAATATCAGCTAAGTCATTTTTAACGCGTTCTAACACGTCTAAACCGATATCTTGGTGAGCCATTTCACGACCACGGAAACGTACAGTAATTTTCGCTTTATCGCCATCTTCTAAGAAACGGATTAAGCTACGTAATTTAACTTGGTAGTCACCTTCATCAGTACCTGGACGGAATTTAATTTCCTTCACTTGTACAACTTTTTGCTTTTTCTTCTGTTCTTTTGCAGTTTTACTCTTTTCATAGAGGAACTTGCCGTAGTTCATAATACGACAAACCGGTGGTTCGGCATTCGGACTGATCTCAACTAAATCAAGCGCTGCTTGTTCTGCCATATCTAAGGCCTGTTGAATTGATACAATCCCCGCTTGTTCACCATCTTGGTCAATCAAACGAACTTCTTTTACTCGAATTTCATCGTTAATGCGATTCGGGCGGTTAGCTGCCGGAGCTTTTTTTACGGTTTTGATAATGTTATTCCTTCTATTTATTTAAGAAAAAATCGACTGTCTTCAAACAGAAGATTTATTAAATCATTTGCTATAAAAACAAACAAAAAACGGGCAAAATTTTATAGTATTTGCCACGTTTATGCAACAAGGATTTCTATTCCTTTAAATATCAGCGGGTAAAGCACTTATTTCAGCAGAAATACTTTCACCAAATTGAAGTAATTTCTCTAATCTTGCGGTTTCAATACACACCATATTTTTATACCCTTCTGCTTTCATTGCACTTGGTGTTTTCTCCCAAGGATTCCATAGCACAATTGAATCTGCATGATGATGGGTAATTTGAATACGTCGATTAAATGCTTTATCCACCAACAATGTTTTATTTTCTTCTAATGAATAAATACAATCGACGCCTTGTTCTATTTTTCTAATCGAAGGAACGTCTGTATGCTTACCTTGTAATGAATCAAAACAACGATTTGGTAAATTTTGGACTTCAATTTTTGAAATATCACCGATATTAAAATAGCTGTGCAATGCGGCTTGAGCCGGCTCTTGCCCTAAATGCGTTAAAGTCATTGTGCATTTATCGGTAAATTCCATTTTCATTTTGGCTTCAATCACACCATATTCAGAAAAGAGCGAAAATTCTAACCGCACTTTATTCGCTTGCAGATCATAATCACTTAATTGCCACAAACGTAAACGCGCTGTACCGTGTGAAGGTTGTTTAACGCCTCCAAACCAAGGGTAACAAATCGGCACACCGCCGCGAATTGCCACACCTTGTGTGAAAGGTTCAATCTCACTTAACCAAAAAATATCCTGCTCTGCCCCTTTAGGTTGCCAATTTAATAATTGCGCCCCTTGTAATGCAATTCGAGCTGAACCTACGGAGTGATTTAAGATTAAAACAGGGATTTCATTGATACGTTCTAAAGTTAATTCTGGTGTTAATTGTTGAATTTGAGCTGTCATATTAGTCTCCTTGTGATAAGTCTATTATATAAGAAGAAAGAGATACTTGAGTTTATTTTTATACCGTGAATATAAAAAAACCGCACATCAAAGTGCGGTCATTTTTAATTAAGATTTTAAAGAATTAACTACTCTTCACCCAATAATTTCAACTCACGTTGTCTTACTTGGGATTTTAAGATTTCAGCAAATTCTTCAATCGTGAAAGTACCTAAATCAGCACCTTTACGGGTACGTACTGCCACTTTGCCTTCTGCGATTTCTTTATCACCGCAAACGAGCATATAAGGCACGCGACGTAAGGTGTGTTCGCGGATCTTGAAGCCAACTTTCTCATTACGTAAATCTGCTTTAACACGTAATCCTGCATCAGAAAGTTGTTTTACTACTTTTTGCACGTAATCCGCTTGGCTATCTGTAATATTCATCACAACCGCTTGAACTGGTGCTAACCATGCTGGGAAGAAACCCGCATACTCTTCAGTAATGATACCGATGAAACGTTCAATCGAACCTAAAATCGCACGGTGAATCATAACTGGTGTACGACGATCATTGTCTTCCGCCACATAAGAGGCATTTAGACGACCAGGTAATGCAAAGTCTAATTGGATAGTACCGCATTGCCATTCACGATCTAAACAGTCACGTAATGCAAACTCAATTTTCGGCCCATAGAATGCACCTTCACCTTCTTGAATTTCATATTCAAGACCGTTATGCGCTAATGCTGCCGCAAGACCTGCTTCTGCACGATCCCACATATCATCTGCACCGATACGTTTTTCAGGACGAGTAGATAATTTCACCTGAATATTTTGGAAACCGAAAGTACTGTAAATGTCGTAAACCATTTTAATACAGCTGGTTACTTCACTTTCAATTTGGTCTTCAGTACAGAAAATGTGTGCATCGTCTTGAGTAAAGCCACGTACACGCATTAAACCGTGTAAAGAACCTGATGGTTCATTACGGTGACAAGAACCAAATTCTGCCATACGGATTGGTAAATCACGGTAAGATTTTAAACCTTGGTTAAAGATTTGAACGTGTCCAGGACAGTTCATTGGTTTAATCGCATATTCACGGTTTTCTGATTGTGTAGTAAACATCAAATCACCGTAGTTTTGCCAGTGACCTGTTTTTTCCCATAACACGCGGTCCATCATAAACGGACCTTTTACTTCTTGATAATCATATTCTTTTAATTTTGTACGTACGAAGGTTTCTAATTCGCGGAAAATTGTCCAACCATCGTTATGCCAGAACACCATACCCGGTGCTTCTTCTTGCATATGATATAAATCTAACGCTTTACCGAGTTTACGGTGGTCACGTTTTGCGGCTTCTTCTAAGAGAGTTAATTATTCCGCT
>CBCSVJ010000151.1:0-3779 GCA_965143545.1 uncultured Haemophilus sp.
ACGGATAATATGCTCATCCACTTTAGACACATAACGCCATAAATCGTATTTGTCCCAATCTTCGTGGTATTCTTCTGGAATATCAAAATCTTTATAGTAAACCGTATGTGGATCAGCTTCGATTTGGATATAACCACCAGCACGGAAAGGTACTTCTTCGCCTTCAGGAATCGCTAATTTAAGCTCTTTGATGAAGGTTGCTTTGTTATCGTTAGAAATAACAGTACATTCCCATTTTTTCACGCCGAAAATTTCTTCTGGAAGTTCAACGTCCATATTGCCTTTTACATTAACTTGGCAAGCTAAACGATAGCCTTCTTTTGCTTCACGTTTATTAATATGAGAAAGCTCGGTTGGTAGAATTTCACCACCACCACTTTTCACTTTCACAATACATTGGCCACAAGAGCCGCCGCCGCCACAAGCAGAAGAAACGAAGATACCTTTACTTGCTAACGCACCAAGTAATTTACCGCCAGCTGGTAAAGTGATCGCTTTTTCAGGATCGTCATTAATAGAAATGGTGATATCACCAGAATCCACTAATTTTGATTTAGCGAATAAAATAATCGCAACGAGCACTAAAAGGATAACCGTAAATGCCGCAACACCTAATAATAAAATTGAAGATTCGCTCATTTATGCCTCCTTATAACTGAATTCCAGAGAATGACATAAAGCCAAGCGCCATCAAGCCTGCAGTAATAAAGGTAATCCCTAATCCTTTTAAGCCTGCCGGTACATCGGCATATTTCATTTTTTCGGTTAAGCCTGCAAGCGCAACGATTGCTAACATCCAACCAAGCCCCGCACCTACACCATAAACTGCAGATTCTGCAAAAGTGTATTCACGTTGTACCGCAAAAGATACACCACCAAAGATCGCACAGTTTACGGCGATAAGTGGAAGGAAGATACCTAATGCGTTATAAAGTGCTGGGAAGAATTTATCTAAGGTCATTTCGAGTAATTGAACAAGACCCGCAATAATCCCGATAAAGGTAATGAAGTTTAAGAACTCAAGGCTCACACCTTCTACCAAAGCGCCATCTTTTAATACATGTTCATACACAAATTGGTTCGCTGGTACCGCAATACCAAGTACTACTGTTACCGCAACACCAAGGCCAAATGCCGTAGAAACTTTCTTAGAAACTGCAAGGAAAGTACACATCCCTAAGAAGAAAGAGAGCGCCATGTTTTCAATGAAGATCGCCTTCACGAATAGGCTAATATAATGTTCCATTGATTATTTCTCCTGTTGCTCAGGTTTCCACGTTCTTAAGCCCCAAATAACGAAGCCGATAATAAAGAACGCACTTGGTGCAAGAAGGAATAAACCGTTTGGTTGATACCAACCACCGTCTTGAATTGTTTGGAATACAGGGAAACCAAATAAACGACCAGAACCGATTAATTCACGTAATGTGGCGACAATTAATAAGATCGCACCATAACCTAAACCATTACCGATACCGTCCACAAAGCTTTCTAACGGTGGTGATTTCATCGCAAACGCTTCTGCACGGCCCATTACGATACAGTTTGTAATGATAAGACCGACGAATACAGAAAGCTGTTTAGATAAACCATAAGCATAAGCTTTTAATACTTGGTCAACCAAGATTACTAAAGATGCGATAATTGCCAGTTGCACAATGATACGGATACTATTTGGAATATAGTTACGAATCAATGAAATGAACAAACTGGAGAAACCGGTTACCAAACTTACCGCAATCGCCATAACGATCGCGGTTTGTAATTGGGTCGTTACCGCTAATGCAGAACAGATACCCAAAATTTGCAAGGCAATCGGGTTATTTTTAACAATAGGATCGAATAAAAGACCTTTTAAGTTTACTTTTGCATCAGCCATTATTTGATTTCTCCTGCTTTAAATTTCGCTAAGAATGGACCAAAGCCATTTTGGCTGAACCAATAATCAAATGAACCTTGAACACCGTTACTGGTTAACGTTGCACCTGATAAACCATCTACACCGTGCTCTTTATCTGCAGCAGAGCTACCTTTGTAGATTTTGAATTTTTGGTTACCTTGTTCATCGAATAATTTTTTATCAACGAACTGTGCTTGCCAACGTGGGTTCGCAATTTCGCCCCCAAGACCAGCTGTTTCACCTTGATCATAGTAAGTAATACCTTTGATGGTATTCGCATCTGGTGCTACAGAAACAAAACCATACATCGTTGACCATAAACCACGGCCATACATTGGTAATACCACTTGGGTTACATTGCCTTGTTCATCTTTTACAAGATAAACACGCGCTTGGTTTGCTCGAACCTTAATTCCTGCTTTATCAGCCTCAGCTGGGATAGCTTGGCTCTTAGCTGGATCTTTAACGGCATCTTTAGGTTCAAATTTATTAATTTCTTCTGCTGAAGCTTGAACGTAATCACCACTTTGCAAATCCACTAAACGTGGTTCAATAAATTTGCTGTAAGTGTCTTTAATTACTGATGCATTATCTTCTTTCATTAAGCCAGCAACAGTTAAAATGTTACGTTGAACGTCGAGTGCTTTTTGTTCATCTTGTTTGGATTTTAATGCTACTGCAGCACCAGAAACCACGATAGAACACACTAAACTTAGCAACACAACAACGGTGACTGTACCGCTAACGCTATCTTTATTAAATTTAGCCATTTGTTCTTGCTCTCCGACGTTTGATATTTGCTTGAACCACGATGTAGTCGAAAATTGGTGCAAATAAGTTTGCAAATAAAATCGCTAACATCATCCCTTCTGGATAAGCTGGGTTCACTGTACGAATTAATACCGCCATCACGCCAATTAACGCACCGTACCACCATTTACCCGTGTTGGTGAATGAAGCTGATACAGGGTCGGTTGCCATGAAGATCATACCAAGTGCAAAACCACCTAATACAAAGTGCCAATGCCAAGGCATTGAGAACATTTGGTTAGAATCAGAACCGATTAAGTTGAATAAGGTTGCTGTACCAATCATACCGATCATGACACCAGCCATAATGCGCCAAGAAGCAATTCGAGTGAATACAATCACTGCACCACCGATTAATAACGCAAGCGTTGAAACCTCACCCATTGAACCTGGGATATTACCAATGAATGCATCCATCCAAGTAATAGGTTGACCGGTTACAGTGTGTTGTAATGCTGCTTGACCACCTTGAGACCATTGTGAAAGTGCGGTTGCACCTGAGAAACCATCTGCAGCAGTCCATACTAAGTCACCGGAAATTTGAGCCGGATAAGCAAAGAATAAGAATGCACGACCTGCAAGTGCAGGGTTCATAAAGTTACGACCTACACCACCGAAGATTTCTTTCGCTACCACGATACCAAAGCTGATACCAAGCGCCGCTTGCCATAATGGCAATGTTGGTGGAACGATTAACGCAAATAAAATGGTTGAAACGAACATCCCTTCATTTACTTCATGACCACGCACCACTGAGAACAATAATTCCCAAATTGTACAAACGGTAAATACCACTAAGTAAATTGGTAAGAAGAAGATCGCTCCTAACGCCATTTTTGAGCCCCAAGTTGCATTATTGGTTAAATCTAAACCTAATGAACTTGCAAGTGCATAGTGCCAATCGTTAGCAATTAATTGATCTAAATTGCCTAATTGATTTAAGGCAGGGATCGCTTGATTACCCACATTGTACATCCCGTAGAAAATCGCAGGGAACAACGCAAGGAAAACCGTAATCATCATACGTTTTGAGTCTAACGCATCACGAACGTGTGTGATTTTGTGCGTT
>CBCSVJ010000152.1:0-3744 GCA_965143545.1 uncultured Haemophilus sp.
CATTTTCAATGAACCAGGTTTTACCTTGAATTTTGGCGACACCTAGCCCTTGATAATCTAAATCCTGAATTTCAGCGACGATTTTTTGTATGCTTTTCTGTTTTTTTTGTAGAGCGTAAAGTAAAGCCATGATGATGTTTTAATCTATTTGTATCAAAGAAAGGGATTATTTTAAATAAAGTACGTTTTGCGTAAATAATTCTCGGCTTTTCAGCGGCTTATCGCCTAAATAAGGTTTAAGTGCAATTCGAGTAAAGCGCTTTGCTGCTTGCAAGACTGAGTCATCGGTGAATTCCAAACGGTCAAAAGCAAGTAAATCTCGGCCATACAAGGTCAAGTTATCTTTCACTAACGAGGCGATAAACCCCTTTTCCGCACGGTATTGGTAAGTCATCGATTCATCCACTGGTAAACCTGAACCTGCACAATGCAAAAAATCGATACCATAACCTAAGATTTTAAGTAAATGAAATTCAAATAGACGTAATGTAGGCTCAACCTGTGGTTGAGTGGCTAAGCCTGTTAAGCATTGAAGATAATGCTGAAAAAGTTGTGGATTGGCCGTTTCTGGCTCGATCACTCGAGTAATCAGCTCATTTACATAAAACCCACTATATAAAGCTGTTTGCTGCAAAGGCAACGTAATTGCTGCGGGCTCTGCTTTCGTGAGTGTTTTTAATGCGCCTTTTCCTGACCAACGAAGAAGTAATGGCGTAAAAGGCTGTAAGACAGATTTCCATGCCGAACGTTTTGCACGTGCACCTTTTGCAATAACCGTCAAACGCCCCGTTTCTTCAGTGAATAAATCCACCAAAAGGCTGGTTTCACTATAAGGACGACGATGTAACACAAAGCCGCGTTGGAGATCCATAAAAGAATTATTTGCCTGATTTTAATTCACTTGGTTGTTTAACACAGCGTTCTGCGAGCACTTCACCTACGCTAGTTTGTAATTGACTGAAGTCATCACGCTCCTGCCAATACCAACGAATATTCGCATAATTTCTCCCACGCTCAGAAATCACTCGTGTCAATTTTTCGGTTACATCATTAAAAGTAACGGTCACCTGGCTGAGTGTTTTTTTACTTTTCTGTTTTTGCTTGGTATGAACCACACTCACTTCTTTATTGCCTTTACACAAATAAACCGTCGCTGAACCCTTTTGGGATTTTTTATCAACGGTTTGCACTTTCATTTTCTGTGGTGCTGGTTTGCTTAATTCAACATTTTGTGAACAAGCAGAAAGACAAAGTGCGGTCAAAATTACGCTTAATTTTTTTAACATGAATTCTATTTCCATCAAGGGTTGTTTATGATTGCTCACTTTGCGAAATGAGCAAGGATAAACAATCTTATCTAGAAAAATGGGCGATTACTCGCCCACTAAAAATTATTTTTTATACTGATATGAACCATCGGCTTGACGAATGAACTTACCGCCATTTGATAAACGAAGCTCACTCACTCGGCCTTGACTATTCACAGATACCTGTACTTTATCACCAGGTTTGAAACTGCTTAATGCATTACCTGCACC
This sequence comes from uncultured Haemophilus sp., assembly GCA_965143545.1. Lineage (GTDB taxonomy): Bacteria > Pseudomonadota > Gammaproteobacteria > Enterobacterales > Pasteurellaceae > Haemophilus_D. The sequence continues at coordinate 1,539 of CBCSVJ010000152.1, forward strand.
GCTTGCTTTTGTCATGGCATTCACATCTGAAATATTCAATTTATTATCACGGAATACTTGCATCAGTGAAACACCTTGAGGCACCGTTAATGTTTTTGTTGCACCGGTTGAAGCAGTTTGTGCTGCTGGTTCAGCTGCTTTCATCGTATTGTGGGTTGCTGATTTCGCTTCCACAATTTGAACCTTACTGTCTTTAGTCGCAACCGGTTTCGCTTCTTGAATTTTGCTTGACTCTTTTTTCACGGTTTGAGTCGGCTGAACTGTTGCTTTTTCAGCTACTGGTTTAGGTTGTTTTTTCTCTTGAACCACAGATGTCTGTTCACGACGAGGCTCTGCTTTATGCTCAACTGTTGCGGTATGTTTTTCTACAGCTGGTTGCACTGTTTTCACTGGTTCTTTAACTGGTGCTGGTGTAACAGCTGGTTGAACCGGCGCAGGTTGAGTTGCGGGTTGTTGTGCAACAGTTTGTTGTGCAGGCTCTGCAGGTTGTGATTTCGCCGCATCTGCTTTATCACCTACGTATTCCATGGCTGGAGGTGTATCTGATTTAGCGTCATTTGCAGCTTGTTCTGTCGTTGACGGCGCTGCATTGTTATTGTTATCTAATACTGTAGTTTCAACCGGTTGAGACTGATCCAATGATTGGAATTGAACCGGAATTTCATTGCTGTTTTGTTGTTCAAAAGACTCTACTGTATCTGAATTTGGTTTTAGGGTGAAGAAAATGATCAGTAATACCACTAACCCCAAAATGGCAATAAATAAACGGCGATGTTTTTCTGGTAACATTTGTAGAACCTTCCATTTTTCAGGTGATTTCAAGCTTGTTGCCGCAGCTGCTGCCGGTGCAACTGTTTCAGTTTGAGTTGTCACTTCTTCCACAATCTCTTCTGCAGGAGAATTTTCAAAAATTACTTTTTCTTCCGCTACGTTTTCTACCTGAACATTCTCAACGGGTTCTTGAGTTCCGAAAGCACTTGATGGTGCTGATTGTTCAGTATTTTCACTTTGAAATGCTTGAGAAGGTGAAAACGGTTGGCTTGCTGCCGCACCAAAAGTTGGTTCGCGACGAACATGGAATTGTGTATCTGGCTGCTCTTTTTTACCAAATAAACCTTTGGCTTTATCAAAAATTGAGCCATTTTGTTGAACCGGCTTTCTTGGGGTCACAGAGTCTGAATGATTAAATCCTAAATCTAATTCATTTTGAGATGAATTGTCGTTAGGTTGATTTTTATTATCCACGGGATTACCTCGATTTGCTAAACTAAAGATCGCACAAAAAGTGCGGTGAAAAATTGAATCGTATTTTATCGGATCTTACGCTGTGTATAAAGTCTTATTTGGCTCTCCACCGATTTCTCGAGCTAATTTGGGTACTAAATAGCCAGAAGTGAGCGCCTGTAATTCTTTATAAATTTGTAACGCTTTCTCATCTGAAATATAGAAATGGCTCGCACCTTGCACTTTATCCAACAAATGCAAGTAATAAGGCAAAATTCCTGCTTGAAACAGCTTATCGCTCAATGCTTTTAATGTATGTGGGTTATCATTCACATCCTTTAAAAGGACGGATTGATTGAGTAACGTGACTTTAGCGCCTGCCAGTTTTTGCATAGCAAAAGCAAGTTCTTCATCAATTTCATTTGGGTGATTGATATGTGTCACAAACACTGCTTGTAATGGGCTTTTTAGCAATAAATCACAAAATTCATCCGTAATGCGCTCTGGAATCACAACAGGCAAACGAGAGTGAATACGTAAACGCTGTAAGTGCGGTATCTTTTCGAGGCGTTCTAATAGCCACGCCCATTCACTATCCTTCGCCATCATCGGATCGCCACCTGAAAAAATCACTTCTTCGATTTCAGAATGTGCGGCAATATAGTCTATTGCTTGTTGCCAACTGGTTTTATTGCCTGGGTTTTGATCATAAGGAAAATGACGACGGAAACAATAGCGGCAATTAACTGCACAGCCCCCTTTTGCCATAAACAGCAAGCGATTTTGGTATTTGTGCAGAATATTAGGCACGGCATTTTTTTGCTGCTCATCTAAAGGATCTTGGCTAAAACCCTCCGCTTCAATAAATTCTTGTTGAGCTGTCATCACTTGTAAAAAAAGCGGGTCTTTAGGATTCCCTTTTTCCATTTTTTCAACAAAAGGCAAAGGCACTCGCATAGCAAAAAGTTTACGAGCAGCGATG
>CBCSVJ010000153.1:0-3743 GCA_965143545.1 uncultured Haemophilus sp.
TAAAGCCAATTCTAATATTGGAATATTAAATGTCATGGCAAAATTAGGTTCTGGTTTTGATATCGTTTCGCAAGGCGAATTAGAACGCGTATTAGCAGCAGGCGGAGAAGCATCAAAAATTGTCTTTTCTGGCGTGGCAAAATCTCGCGCAGAAATTATGCGAGCGTTAGAAGTAGGCATTCGTTGTTTTAATGTGGAATCTGTTGCGGAATTACATCATATCAACCAAATTGCGGGTGAAATGGGGAAAGTAGCCCCTATTTCTTTACGCGTAAACCCCGATGTCGATGCCCATACACATCCTTACATTTCCACAGGATTAAAGGAAAACAAATTTGGTGTGAGCGTAGATGAAGCACGTGAAGTCTATAAATTAGCTGCAACCTTACCTCATGTAAAAATTACGGGTATGGATTGCCATATTGGCTCTCAGCTTACTGAATTACAGCCTTTCTTAGATGCAACTGATCGCCTCATTCGTTTAATGGAACAATTAAAAGAAGATGGCATCACATTAAAACACTTAGATCTCGGTGGTGGTTTAGGCGTAACTTATACTGATGAAACGCCACCTCATCCAAGTGATTATGCGACTGCACTACTGAATAAATTAAAAGATTATGAAGATCTCGAAATTATTCTAGAACCAGGTCGAGCGATCGCGGCGAATGCAGGGATTTTAGTGGCTAAAGTTCAATACTTAAAAAGTAATGAAAGCCGTAACTTCGCGATTACCGATACTGGGATGAACGATATGATTCGTCCAGCACTCTATGAAGCTTATATGAACATCATTGAAATTGACCGCACTTTAGGGCGTGAAAAAGCCATTTATGATGTTGTTGGCCCAGTATGCGAAACCTCTGACTTTCTAGGTAAACAGCGTGAATTAGCCATTGCTGAAGGGGATTATATTGCTCAACGTTCTGCAGGAGCTTATGGTGCAAGCATGTCCTCAAACTATAATTCTCGTCCACGCACGGCTGAAGTATTAGTGGATGGAAACAAAGCTCACTTAATTCGTCGCAGAGAAAATCTCAGCGAATTATGGGCACTAGAAAGCATCGCTAAATAAATAGATTGAAAGAAAAACGGTCAAGATATAAGTCTTGACCGTTTTTGTATGGCTAAATAATCCGAGAGAATTGTTGTCGTTTTGCCGCAGCTCTTGAATAGGTATCAAAGCATAAACAAATATTACGGATTAATAAGCGACCTTTAGGCGAAACTTGTAAGCCTGTTTCCGTTTCAGAAATTAATCCATCTTCAAGTAATGGTTTTAATAACTGTAAATCTTCAGCAAAGTGCTTTTCAAAATCAATATTATATTGTTTTTCAATTGGTACAAAATCAAGCTTAAAGTTACAAATCAGCTGCTTAATCACATCACGGCGTAAGCAATCCTCTTCTGTCATCGCTAAACCTTTATGTAATGCGATTCCTGAATTTTCCACATCATGATAATAATGTTTTAATTCTTTTTGGTTTTGAGCGTATGTATCCCCCAATAAACTAATGGCTGACACACCTAAACCAAGCAAATCACATTCTTCTTGTGTGGTATAGCCTTGGAAATTTCGATGTAGAACACCTTTCTCTTGAGCAATCGCTAATTCATCATCAGGTTTAGCAAAATGATCCATACCGATAAACTTATAGCCTGCATTGCCCAAAGTTTCGATCGTTTTCTGTAAGATCTCTAATTTAGTTTCCGGTGGCGGTAGTTGATCTTCTTTAATTTTTGCTTGTCCCGCAAATCGACTTGGTAAATGGGCATAGTTAAAGATACTTAAACGATCTGGATTTAATTCAATCACTTTATGTAACGTAAACATAAAGCTTTCCACATTTTGAAGTGGCAATCCATAAATTAAATCAAGGTTAGTCGATTGGAAACCTAACTCACGAGCACGAACAAGTAATGCATTCACAAACTCTTCATCTTGTTCACGGTTTACCGCTTTTTGAACCGCTTTATTGAAATCTTGTACACCCATGCTAATTCGGTTAAAACCAATATTGCGTAAATGATCAAGCATATCGAGCTCTATTTCGCGTGGGTCCATCTCAATACTAACTTCTGCATCATCCGCAATCGTAAAATGATCTTTAAGCATCTTCATCAAACGAGCAGATTGCTCTTCTGTCAAATAAGTCGGTGTACCGCCGCCCCAATGCACTTGAGTCGCAACACGATTTTTGAATAATTCTGAACGCGCTTTGATTTCTTTTTCAAGATAATCAAGATAAATATCCGCCTTATGTTGATGACGAGTAATTACCTTATTACAGCCACAAAAGTAGCAAAGTTTGTGACAAAACGGAATGTGTACGTAAAGGGAAAGTGGTCTTTCCGGATAACGATTAGCCGCTGCAATAAAATCTTCGTTTGTGTAACTTTCATTAAATTCTAATGCAGTTGGATAAGATGTATAACGAGGTCCTGATTGGTTATATTTTTGAATTAACGCAAGATCCCAAATAATTTCAGACATTAAGCTTCCCCAAATTTATCTACGTCATTTAAAAACTGACGTAACTCCAACATAATTTCTTCTTCAAATTTTGCTTCTGCACTTTCTCGCTCAAGATCGAGTTTCATTCTTTCTTTTTTTAATAAGGCTTTTCTAGCTTCATGCGTAGGCATTTCTTTCACAATGTTATAAAGTGCATACATCGCTTGATATGGTTGCAAAGATTGTCCCAAAGGGAGTAAAAGCATTGATAAACGAATCACCCCTTCTGAATGGTTGCAATCTCTATTTTGCATCGCTTTAGCGATAATTACCATACTCTCTTTTAGGCGTTTTGTACGGGCTATTTTAGCCTGTTTAATGAGAGTGTTTTGATGGCGTAACTTCCTAAGTAATTTGAAAGCATAAAATGATACGCCAGCAATAATTCCCAAAGCAATAATACTTAAAATAATCGACCACATGACAATTATCTGAATTGGTTGATATCAATTTTCTCGAAGGTTCGATAGAGATCATCCTCTGTCTCCTCTTCATCTTGAATACCTAATTCTTCCATTAATTGAGCAATACGATCTAAGCATTCATCCACAAATTGTTGTTCAGCTTTACTAATCGTTTTGCCTTCATCTAAAGCATCCAACAATTCATTTAGAATTTCATTATTTTCTAAACGTTCTAACTCCACTTCAGGCGCAAGTTTTTTCGGTTCTTTGACGGCTGGAATTGTCATCCCTTTCTCAGGCTTATTCACAAATTCAACAATCAGTGGAACCTTTTTACGGCTACCAATACGCGGATCTTTTTGTTCAATGACTTGGTTATTTTTATTTTGTTCAGCGTTACTATGACGAGAACCAGATGCTAAACCTTTATGTTTACGTTTTTTCTTATCTTCTCTTGCCTTAGCGTCTAATTCATAACGTGTTAATTTCTTACCTGATAGCTTTGGTGCTTCAGGTTTCTTGTCCGATTTACGAATTGGCATAATATCGCTAATTTTACGACTTTTCTTTTTACGAGCCATTTGTGTTATTTATCCTATAAAAAATTTTGGTGATTGTACCATTCCACCTATATTTTCTCATTAAAAGATTTAAACATCTTTAATAAAACTATTCTGATTTTGACCGCACTTTTACTTATCAAATTCAAATATAATAAAAATCCATAAACAAAAACCCCAAGCTCTTCAGCTCGGGGTTCACATTCAATACCTGGCGGTGTCCTACTCTCACATGGGGAAGCCCCACACTACCATCGGCGCAT
>CBCSVJ010000154.1:0-3738 GCA_965143545.1 uncultured Haemophilus sp.
CGAACTTCCCATTCTTATCTGCAAACGTGATTAATACGAAAACAGGTAAAACCTTAGTTAAGCCTTATACCATTTTAAATAAACAAGATCTTAAAATTGCCGTAGTTGGTTTAACCACAGAGGATACTGCAAAATTAGGTAACCCAGAATACCTTCATAATGTGAAGTTTGAAGATCCAACAACGGCAGCAAAAGCCACATTAAAAGCGCTAAATGAAACCGTTAAGCCCGATGTAAAAATCGCTTTAACACATATGGGCTATTACTATGATGCGAAACATGGTTCAAATGCACCAGGCGATGTAAGTCTGGCGCGTAATTTAGATAAAGGCGCATTCGATATGATTATCGGTGGCCACAGCCATGATCCGATTTGTGTGGATGACAAAGGTGTATGGATTAAAGATTATCAACCAACTCAGCCATGTAAACCAGATTTCCAAAATGGTACTTGGATTATGCAGGCGTTTGAATGGGGTAAATATGTTGGTCGAGCTGACTTTGAGTTCAAAAATGGTGAATTAAAATTAGTGAATTATCAATTAATTCCAGTGAACTTGAAGAAAAAAGTGAAAAAAGAAGATGGCAAAACAGAATATGTGAACTATGCCGAAGAAATTCCACAAGATCCGGAAATGGAAAAACTTTTAAAATCTTACCAAGATAAAGGAGATGCTTTATTAAGCCAAAAAGTGGGGAAACTAAACGGTAAGTTAGAGGGTGATCGTACCATCATTCGTTTTGAACAAACTAACCTTGGTCACTTAATTGCAGAAGCGCAACGTCAAAAAGCGAAAGCAGACATTGGTATCATGAACTCAGGTGGTATTCGTGATTCTATCCAAGAAGGTGATGTGACTTATAAAGACATTTTAAAAATCCATCCATTTGGTAACATTGTGAGCTATTTTGAATTAACCGGTAAAGAATTACTGGATTATTTAAATGTGGTGGCATTGAAAGAAGTAGATTCTGGTGCCTATGCACAATATTCAGGTATCAGCATGACAGTGAATCGTGCGGATAAGAAAGTTGAAAATGTGAAAATTCAAGGCAAGCCATTGGATTTAAATAAAACTTACCGTATTTCTGTACCAAGCTATAATGCAGCAGGTGGAGATGGTTATCCGGTTATGACTAAAAATCCAACTTTTGTTAACACAGGTTTTATTGATGCGGATGTTTTAAAAGAATTTTTTGAGAAAAATTCACCTATTAATGCGGAGAAATACATCCCTCATAATGAAGTAATCTTTAAGTAAGGAATGAAATGGCATTAGATTTATCAGAAATTCGTCAGCAAATTACGCAAATTGATCGCAGCTTGTTAAAGCTGCTTTCAGAGCGTCACCGCCTGGCATATGATGTAGTGAGAAGCAAAGAGGTCACGCAAAAAGCGTTGCGCGATTTAGAGCGTGAGCAACAGCTTTTACAAGAGCTTGTGCAATTTGCTGAAAGTCAAAATTATCAGCTTGAACCACAGTATATTACGTCAGTCTTTCAAAAGATTATTGAAGATTCTGTGCTAACACAACAAGTGTATTTGCAGAAAAAGCTCAATGAGCAACGAGAAGAAACGTTACATATTGCTTTCTTAGGTAAGAGAGGTTCTTACTCTAATTTGGCTGCCCGTAACTATGCGGCTCGTTACCATCAACAATTTGCTGAAATCAGTTGCGATTCCTTTGCTCAAATTTTTGAAAAAGTTGAGAGCGGAGAAGCTGATTATGGTGTACTTCCTTTAGAAAACACCACATCTGGTGCAATTAATGAAGTTTATGATTTGCTTCAACATACCACCTTATCTTTGGTGGGCGAGTTGGCTTATCCTATCAAGCACTGTGTTTTAGTGAATGAGCAGGATGATTTAAGCAAAATTGATACACTTTATAGCCATCCACAGGTGATCCAGCAGTGTAGTCAATTTATTCAAAGTCTTGAGCGTGTGCATATTGAGTACTGCGAAAGTAGCTCTCATGCAATGCAGCTTGTGGCAAGCTTGAATAAACCGAATATTGCGGCATTAGGTAATGAAGATGGTGGCAAGCTTTACGGCTTACATGTGTTAAAACATAATATTGCTAACCAAGAGAACAATATCACTCGTTTTATTGTGGTAGCTAAACAAGCTCGAGAAGTTTCACCGCAAATTCATACAAAAACTTTATTGTTAATGACAACATCGCAACAAGCGGGTTCTCTAGTGGATGCTTTACTTGTGTTTAAAAAGCACGGTATTAATATGACCAAGCTTGAATCTCGTCCTATTTATGGCAAGCCTTGGGAAGAAATGTTCTATTTAGAAATTGAAGGAAACATTCATCATCCAGATACCCAAATTGCCTTGGAAGAGCTTAAGCAATTCAGTAACTATCTGAAAGTACTTGGTTGTTATCCAAGTGAAATTGTGAAGCCTGCGAAGGTATAACGAAAATAAAAAAGAGCGGTCGATTAAAACAACGTTAAAATCGACCGCTCTTTTTATTGGGAATTCTTAAGCTTTTTTCAAGAATTCTGATTTCAACATAATTTTGCCACAATCGACGTTGTGATCACCGTTGACTAGACGGATGTTTTTGAATTTAGTGCCTTTCTTCAACACTTCAGATGAGCCTTTTAATTTTAAATCTTTAATTAAAAGCACATCATCACCATCGGCTAATAAATTACCGTTGCTGTCTTTAACAATTAGTTGATCTTCATCGGTTTCAACTGTTTCGTTACCATTCCACTCATTGCCACAATCAGGGCAAACAAAATTTACAGAATCATGATAAACATATTCGCCTTTACATTTTGGGCAAGCTGGCATTTGATCCATTTCTTTTTCCTTCTTTATCTGATTTAAGCAAAGTATAATGCGCACGGAGTATAACAAAAAAGTGACTATTCGCCAAAAAATGGGCAATTTCACGGAATTTATGAGGTATTTATGAAAAAAATTATACTTTTGAGTGCAGTGATGGGAAGTTTAATTTCAGTCAATGTATTCGCACACAATATTCAACCTAATCAGCTTTTAGCGAACGTAACGGTTTCGGATAAAGGCGAAATTACTTTAAATGGTAATGATGTGACTTATAAATCGTGGAGCTCAACGGCATTGCCAGGCAAAGTTCGAGTGATTCAGCATATTGCAGGCAGAAGTGCGGCAAAAGAGAAAAATCAAGCAATGATCGAAGCCATCAAAGCCGCTCATTTTAACCAAGCTAAATATCAAACCACGACGATTATTAATGCAGATGATGCTGTTGTGGGCACAGGCATGTTTGTGAAAAGTAGTGCAGAAAAAGGTAAAAAAGAAAATGCCCACAGCCAAGTGATTTTAGATGATAAAAGTGCGGTCAAAAATGCATGGGGATTACGTGAAAAAGATAGCGTGATTATTTTGCTTGATAAAACCGGCAAGGTGCAATTTGTGAAAGAAGGTAAATTGACGGATGATGAAGTTAAAGAAGTGATTTCACGTGCAGAAGCGTTACTTGCGAAGTAATAGAGTAAATAAGCGGAAGTTGTCTTCCGCTTTTTTATCCCTTGAAATCCTTCATTAATTTTCTCAATGTGCCACAATTTCGTTGAAATTTACGGCAATGTGTACAAATGGCAAGATGCAAATTGAGCCCAATTTTTTCTTTGGTCATTAATTGGCGTTCTTGAGCATCTGAAATAAGGCGAGTCGCTTGGCGACATTTCATAAAGTCACTCCTTAAAGTTTATGAGATAAGCAGTTTTGAAGTT
>CBCSVJ010000155.1:0-3737 GCA_965143545.1 uncultured Haemophilus sp.
AGACATTATCGCTGTGGATGGGACAAATCGCCCTAGACCGGTAGATATTGAAAGTGCGGTCAAAAAAATCCACGAATTAGGCTGTTTGGCCATGGCGGATTGTTCGAATTTAGAAGAAGGCTTGTACTGTCAAAAACTGGGTTTTGATATCGTGGGCAGTACGATGTCTGGCTACACAGGTGGTAGTGTGCCGGAGGAGCCTGATTATCAATTAGTTAAAGATTTGAAAGCTGCAGGCTGTCGAGTCATGGCGGAAGGACGTTATAACACCCCTGAGTTGGCGAAAACAGCAATTGAAATTGGTGCTTATTGTGTGACAGTTGGTTCTGCATTAACGCGTTTAGAGCATATCGTAAGTTGGTTTACCGAAGCCATTCATTCAGCGAAAAAATAAAGGAAGAAGATATGTCATTAACAGTGGATAGTGGTCAGACATTACAGCGTTGTTTGGCATTAGATATTGGTGGCACGAAAATCGCTTCTGCTATAGTGAAAAATGGTGAAATTCAACACCGAAAACAGATTTCCACGCCACAAGATGATGCTGCGCAAGCGATGCATCAAACCCTTGCTCAGTTGGTAAAAGAATATGAAGGGCAGTTTGATTATGTCGCCGTTGCTTCAACGGGCATTATTAATCAAGGCATTCTGACCGCACTTAATCCTAAAAACCTGGGTGGATTAGCCCAATTCCCATTAAAAGACAGCATTGCACAGCATACTGATAAACCGATTGGTTTACTTAATGATGTGCAAGCGGCAGCCTATGCAGAGTATCAACTACAAAATCCTAATGATGTTCAAAACTTTACCTTTATTACTGTTTCCACAGGCGTAGGGGGCGGTTTAATTTTAAATCATCGTTTACTTACTGAGCCAAACGGCATTGCTGGGCATATTGGTCATACGTTGGCCGATCCTAATGGTCCAATTTGTGGCTGTGGTCGCCGTGGTTGTGTTGAAGCCATTGCATCAGGTCGAGCCATTGAAGCGGTTTCTTCTCAATGGGATGATCCTTGTGATCCGAAAGAAGTTTTTGCGCGTTTCCACCAAAATGATGAAAAAGCGACCGCACTTGTGACTCGTTCAGCCCAAGCTATTGCAAATTTAATTGCGGATTTGAAGATTGGATTAGACATGCAAAAAGTCGTGGTTGGCGGTAGTGTAGGGTTGGCAGAAGGCTATTTGCCGTTAGTTCAATCTTTATTAGGTGAACTTCCCGCTGTTTATCACTGCGAATTAGAAAGCGCTCAATTTGGACAAGATGCAGGCTTGATTGGCGCGGCTTACTGGGTAAAAGATTGCTTATTACAAGCAAAAAATACGGGAGTGGTTTATGGCTAAAAACGGCAATATTTTAAATACCATCAGCTCGTTATACCGCAGTTTAACGAAAACTGAAAAGAAAATTGCAGATGCGATTTTATTAAATCCCGATCTTGCGGTGCAGGCTCCTTTAGCTGAAATTGCCGCCCATTTAGAAGTGGGGGAGGCAACCTTTGTGCGTTTTTGCCGTACTCTCGGCTTTAAAGGCTTCAGTGATTTTAAATTGGAATTATCCATCGAGCTTGCCACAAAAGATGGCAAAGATAACACCGTATTAGATTCAGATATTACCGATTCTGACAACTCATTGAATATTGCGCATAAGCTGAAATCTGCCATCAATAACGTGATGGATGAAACCATTAATTTATTAGATTTTGAGCAGTTGGAAGAGGCCGTAAAAGCCATTCAACAAGCGAATCGTGTTTTTTTATTTGGTGTGGGTACATCTGGCATTACTGCGGAAGATGCCAAAAATAAACTGATGCGTATCGGTGTGCAAGTGGATGCGACAGGTAACAACCATTTTATGTATATGCAGGCATCTTTATTGACGAAAAAAGATGTGGCAATTGGTTTGAGTCATTCTGGTTATTCTCAAGAAACCACTCATACCATGAAAATCGCCAAAGAAAATGGCGCCAAAACCATTGCGATTACGCACAGTTTGCGTTCACCCATCACAGAATATGCCGATCTTGTTTTAGTGAATGGTAATAAGCAAGGTAAGTTACAAGGCGACTCTATCGGCACGAAGATTGCTCAATTATTCGTATTAGATTTGATTTACGCTTTATTGGTACAGGCATCACAGGAAAGTGCGGTCAAAATAAAGCAAAAAACATTAAATGTCATTTTAGAACAACGTATCAAATAGGAGAGAAAAATGCGTAACTTAAAAGGTATTTTTAGTGCGTTATTAGTATCATTCAATGAAGATGGCTCTATCAATGAAAAAGGCTTGCGTGAAATTATTCGCTATAACATTGATAAGATGAAAATTGATGGTTTATATGTAGGCGGTTCAACAGGTGAAAACTTCATGCTTTCTACGGAAGAGAAAAAACAAATTTTCCGTATTGCGAAAGATGAAGCAAAAGACCAAGTAGCGTTAATCGCACAAGTGGGTAGCGTAAACTTACATGAAGCAGTGGAATTAGGTAAATATGCAACGGAATTAGGCTATGACAGTCTTTCTGCGGTAACTCCGTTCTACTACAAATTTAGCTTCCCTGAAATCAAACATTACTACGACACCATTATTGCTGAAACGGGCAATAACATGATCGTGTACTCAATTCCGTTCTTAACAGGTGTGAATATGGGTATTGAGCAATTCGGCGAACTTTATAAAAACCCGAAAGTGCTAGGTGTGAAATTTACAGCTGGGGACTTCTATTTATTAGAACGCTTGAAAAAAGCTTATCCAAATCACCTCATTTGGGCTGGTTTTGATGAAATGATGGTGCCAGCAGTCTCTCTCGGTGTAGATGGTGCAATTGGTAGTACATTCAACGTAAATGGTGTGCGTGCAAGACAAATCTTTGAATTAACCAAACAAGGTAAATTGGCTGATGCGCTTCAAGTTCAACACGTGACCAATGACCTTATCGAAGGCATTTTAGCGAATGGCTTATATCTCACTATCAAAGAGTTATTGAAACTAGATGGTGTGGATGCAGGTTATTGCCGTGAGCCAATGACAGCGAAAGCAACACCAGAGCAATTAGCGAAAGCGAAAGAGTTAAAAGCAAAATATTTATAAATTAATGGAAAAGTGACCGCACTTACTTCTTTCCTCTCTCTATCGGAGAGGAAAGAATGTCGGTGTGGTACTGATAAGGAAGGTTATTATGCGTCTCATTCCTCTGAACAATGAACAACAAGTCAGCCGCTGGGCGGCGCGTCATATTGCTGATCGAATTAATCATTTTAAACCTACTGCAGAACGTCCTTTTGTATTAGGTTTACCAACAGGTGGTACGCCACTTAAGACCTATCAAGAATTGATTAAATTAAATCAAGCAGGAGAAGTGAGTTTTAAACATGTGGTGACTTTCAATATGGATGAATATGTGGGTTTACCAAAAGAACATCCAGAAAGCTATCACAGTTTTATGCATAATAATTTCTTCAACCATATTGATATTCAACCGCAAAATATCAATATTTTAAATGGTAATACCAATGACCATGATGAAGAATGCCGCCGTTATGAAGAAAAAATTAAATCTTATGGCAAAATTCATTTGTTTATGGGCGGTGTAGGTGTTGACGGACATATTGCCTTTAATGAACCTGCGTCTTCTTTAAGTTCGCGTACCCGTATTAAAACTTTAACGCCAGATACTATTATTGCGAATTCTCGTTTCTTTAATAACGATGTAAATCAAGTACCAAAATATGCTTTA
>CBCSVJ010000156.1:0-3722 GCA_965143545.1 uncultured Haemophilus sp.
TTCACCGTCCAAACGTTCGTTGTTATAGATGGCGATTGCCAGCAAAAACACCAAGCGCTCTGTCGGCAGATTTAACGAAAATTCCCGCTCTTTCGTCCATGAGACGAGTTCAGGAATAGTTTGTGAGGTTTCGATCATTCGGTTACAAAAGCTTAAAATTGAACAAAAAATTTCTGAGATTATACAGGATTTTTTCTCGATCTTGAAAATCTTCTTGCAAATTGACCGCACTTTTTAAATTTAAAATATCCTTAACTTAAATAAGGAAATATATTTCCTAATAATCGAACAATATTCAGACAGAATTTACAATTCTTTACAAAATAACCATGCTCATTTACTTTTCTATACAAAAAAACCTATCTATAATCGTTGCCTAGGTACGCAATCGTTTACTGAATAGAGAAAAATGACATTTGCAATCTCTAATAAGACATTACAAATCATATAGTTAATCCATTCTTCAATGCGTCCTATTATAGTATTTATGTATATTTACACTGCTCTAATGAAATTCTTTTATCACATTTATGTAATTAAAGAAGAAACTCAAGCGAGGACATTATGAAAAATTTTAAATTTAATGCTATCACGGCATTAATTATTGGGGTGAATGTTGCTGTAGCGAATGCTGCTGATGGAAACATTCTGAATATCACGACACAAGACGCTGTTAATGCAAACAAAACAATAGAAGCGACTAACGTTAAAGGTCCTGGACATACAGCTATTGGTCAGCAAAACCAAATCTATTCTATTCCTGCTGCTGAAGCTGAAGAAAGCCAAGGTTCAAGTTCTGCCATCGGTAATCAAAATGTGGTGAAAGGTGAACAAGCAAATGCGATTGGTGATGGGAATGATGCATATGGTCATTTTACCCAAAGTGTTGGTGATAATAACAAAGTTTATGCCGATCATTCTCTTGGATATGGTGCACATAATAAAGTAGGTTCTCAGCGTGCAATCGGCACTCCAGAAAAAGATGTTGTTGTGGATAAAAACACAAATAAAGCAAGCGTATTTGGTTTAAACAATGAAGTTGTTGGCAAAAACGTTTTTGTTGCTGGTAATGATAATAAAATTACAGACACATCAACTTCAAATGCAACTGTAATTGGTTTTGGTGCGACTGCAAGTTCAGCTAATGCTACTGCAATTGGTACTGCTGCTACTGCATTAGCAAATGAAACAGTTGCGATTGGTCAAGCGGCAAAAGCAAGTGGTCAAAATAGTAATGCTTATGGTTCACAAGCGAATGCTAGTGGCACAAGCTCATTGGCTGTAGGTACTGGTTCTGTAGCCTCTGGCGATTCAGCTGTAGCGATTGGTAACGATTCAACTGTTACAGGCGGCTCTGCTGTTGCTATTGGTGCATCAGCAACATCTACAGGTAAATGGTCTACTGCACTAGGCGATTCAGCTAATGCTAAAGGCGAAAAAAGCGTAGCCTTATCCAAAGACTCTTATGCAAAAGATGATAACTCTGTTGCCTTAGGTTCTGGCACTATTACACGTTCAGCAACACAAGAAAATACTGCAACAGTTAACGGTATTACATATAATGGTTTTGCAGGCAACACGCCTGTAGCTGTTGTTTCTGTTGGTTCAGACAAAACTGAAACTTACACGCCGCCAGATCACTCAACCCCAGGCCGTACAGTAACCATTACGCCACATACACGCCAAATTATTAACGTAGGTGCTGGTGAAATTTCTGCTACTTCCACCGACGCTATCAACGGTTCTCAACTTTATATGATTGCAGACCAAGTCGGCAAAAACAAAACGCGTATTGATAATATTAGAGCCCGCTCTACGGATGTAAAGGTAAAAGCGGGTGACAATATTAATGTACAAGAAGCTTATGATGATGCTAACCAAGTGAGAACCTATACTGTTAGCACAACAAAAGACATCAAAGCGGATTCTTACACTGTCAATAATTCAAGCGTTCAAATTAATCAGAACGGCATTAATGCAGGTAATAAAAACATCACTAATGTTGCGGATCCAAAAGCACCAACTGATGCGGCAAACAAACGTTATGTTGATAATAAAGTAAATAAAGTTGATCGTAAAACTCGTGCAGGTATCGCAGGCGTTGCAGCAATCGCTTCTGCTCCATCTGCACGTAAAGATGGCAAGAGCATGGTATCAACCGGCGTAGCTCATCACCGCGGTGAAAGTGCAATTGCAATTAAAGCATCTCGTAACTCTGATAACGGTCATTGGTCAACCAACGTAAATGGTGCTGCAGATACTCGCGGTCAATTTACTGTTGGTGCAGGTGTCGGTTACGAATGGTAATCTGACTTAAACTTTAAAACAAAGAGTCACAAAATTGTGGCTCTTTTTTATATCTAAAAATAAACAAAAATTTGACCGCACTTATTGCAATATATATCGCCAAACAAATGCACTGACCAAAATAATCAACATGATAATAATTTGCATTAAACGTTTTTTGGTTAATTTTTCTGCTGCCATACCTATTTACTCGTAGATAACTTCTTAAATTGACTATTTAGTGGTAGAATAATTGCGTTAGATCAATTTTACACTATATTTATCGATTTGAGGAACTAATGAAGAATTTCGTTTCAGAAACCAAATCAGGGCGCAGAGTTCAATCTGGTGGTTGTGCGATTCACTGCCAGGATTGCAGCATTAGTCAACTTTGTATTCCTTTCACATTGAACGAACATGAGCTCGATCAGCTTGATAACATCATCGAGCGTAAAAAGCCTATACAAAAATCTCAAGTCCTTTTTAAAGCGGGCGACACGCTTAATTCTATTTATGCGATTCGTTCCGGTACCATTAAAACTTATACCATTAGTGAAGCGGGCGAAGAACAAATTACTTCTTTTCACTTACCAGGTGATTTAGTCGGTTTCGATGCGATCACAAATATGCAACACCCGAGTTTTGCTCAAGCATTGGAAACCGCTATGGTATGTGAAATTCCCTTTGATATCTTAGATGATTTATCTGGCAAAATGCCTAAGCTTCGTCAGCAAATTATGCGTTTAATGAGTAGTGAAATCAAAAGCGATCAAGAAATGATTTTATTACTGTCTAAAATGAATGCTGAAGAACGTTTAGCCGCATTCATCCATAACCTATCTAAACGCTATTCTGCTCGTGGTTTCTCTGCGAAAGAATTCCGTTTAACCATGACTCGTAGCGATATTGGTAATTACCTCGGCCTAACTGTTGAGACTATCAGTCGTTTGCTTGGTCGTTTCCAAAAATTAGGTGTACTCTCTGTTCAAGGTAAATATATTACCATTAATGATATTAATGCCTTGATTGATTTAACTGGTGTACATAAAACCAAAATCCAGTTAGTGGAATAGATAAAAAGCGTGAGTTTTCACGCTTTTTTAGTATTTGAGACAAAAAACTTGTACAAAATCACTTTTTTTATAATAGGTTCTTGTCATCACTTAAAATCTTTTCTATCCTATTGATATCTCATATCTTGGAGGCTTTATGAAATTTAATAATATTCTTGTTGTACTTAACCCTGATAATGAAAAACAATATGCGCTCGCTCGTGCCGTTCGTCTTGTTAAAGAACAACAAAATGAAACAAAAGTAAAAATCACCACCTTGTTGAGTGTCTATGACTTATCTTATGAAATGTCTGCACTTCTTTCTTCGGAAGAACGTAGTCAGATGCATGAAACAGCTATTGAACAACAACGTCAAGCTGTACA
>CBCSVJ010000157.1:0-3700 GCA_965143545.1 uncultured Haemophilus sp.
AAAAAAACAGGTGTGGCACTTAATCATATTCCTTTCATTGCCGCGTATTCCAGCGTATTAAAACGTACTATCGCAACTGCCTCTCACATTATCGGCGAACGTGATATTCCCCTTTTCCATCATCAAGGTTTAAATGAACAGTATTTTGGTTCTTGGGAAGGCAAAGTTGTTGATACGTTAAGAGAACACCCTGAATTCAAACAACTTATTAAAGATCCTGCCAATTACAAAGCTCAAGTAAATGGCGGAGAAACGTTCGAACAATTGGGCGAGCGAGCCATGAAAGCATTGCACGACATTATTAAGATCCACAATCAAGGCAATATTCTCATTGTGTCGCATGGCCATACTCTACGTTTATTGCTTGCCTTATTAAATGGCGCAACCTGGCAAAATCACCGCGATGAAGATAAATCAGTATCGCTTATTAACACCTCAATTAGTGTTGTGCATTATGACGATGAGAACGGTTTTTGCGTTGAGAAAATAAATGATGCAGATCATTTAAAATAAGCAAATTTCGCTAAAAAAATAACCGCACTTTAGATGACCTAAAGTGCGGTTAATTTTTATGATGTTTTTGTAATTATTTCACTTCGCGGAATAAAATCTCGCTTGGAATCACAGAACCTTGCCAGTAAAGCTCGGTTGATACTTTCTCTGCTAAATCTAAGAAAGATTTCGCAATTTCACTGTCTGGTGCAGCAACTACAGTTGGTTTACCCGCATCCAAATCTTGACGAACTTGGATATTCAACGGTAACTGACCTAATACTTTCACATTGTATTTTTGTGCCATTTTTTCTGCTCCACCAGTACCGAAAATTGCTTCGTGATGACCACAATTGCTACAAATATGCATAGACATATTTTCCACAATACCTAACACTGGCACCGATACACGTTCAAACATCGATACACCTTTCACCGCATCTAATAATGCAATATCTTGTGGGGTTGTGACCACTACCGCACCCGTTACAGGGATTTGTTGTGAAAGCGTTAATTGGATATCACCTGTACCCGGTGGCATATCAATCACTAAGTAATCTAAGCTGTCCCATAAGGTTTCATTTAAAAGTTGGCTTAATGCGCTACTTGCCATTGGACCACGCCAAATGGTTGCATTATCTTCATCCATTAAGAAACCAATCGAGTTAGCAGATAAACCATACGCTTTAATTGGGGTAATATGTTGGTTATCTGGTGAAGTTGGGCGTTGATGCGGCGCACCTAACATATGCGGAATAGATGGGCCGTAAATATCTGCATCTAAGATCCCTACGCGAGCACCTTGAGCTTGTAAAGCAAGCGCAAGATTCACCGAAACGGATGATTTCCCTACCCCGCCTTTACCTGAAGTCACTGCAATGATGTTCTTCACACCTTTTACAGCGGGTTGATTATTCGCACGTTTTAACGTTGCGATTTGATAATTCACTACCCATTTGATTTCTTTGCTATCCGTTGCTTTTAATAACGCATCAGAAAGCTGTTGTTTCACTTGCTCCACACCAGTGTTCCATGCAAAAGGCAGTTGTAATTCAACACGTAACACGTCACCGCCTTTTTCTACTTTCTTCAAAGTATTTAATGCGATTAAATCTTTTTGCAAACTTGGGTGTTGAAATTGTTGGAAAAGTTGCAGAACCTGAGCTTGTTGTTCTGCTGTTAAATTTTCAGAAAAAGCAGTTGCCATAATATTCCTTTAATAGTAGTAGGTAGTAGAGTAAATTTGTCAGGGATATTCTACCCCTTTTCCCCCTCAAATGTTAAGCTAAAAGTATAACTAAACTAGAAAAAATCACACTAATCGGGTAACATACTCGCAATTTTTGCAAAAAGAATAAGAGAAAAATAATGACAACTCAACCTCGTAAAATTTTAGTCACATGTGCATTACCTTATGCAAATGGTGCCATTCATTTAGGCCATATGTTAGAACACATTCAAGCAGATATTTGGGTGCGTTTCCAACGTATGCGTGGTAATAAAATTCATTTTGTCTGTGCAGATGACGCGCACGGCACACCAATCATGCTTAATGCTGATAAATTAGGCATTACACCAGAAGAATTAATCGCAAAAGCAAAAGCCGATCACGTCCGTGATTTTGCAGGTTTCAATATCAGTTTTGATAACTATCATTCCACTCACAGTGAAGAAAACAAACAACTCACCGCTGAGATTTACAATAAATTAAAAGCTAAAGGCTTCATTAAAACGAAAGTGATTTCTCAGTTATTCGATCCTGAAAAGAATATGTTCTTACCGGATCGTTTCGTTAAAGGGACTTGTCCAAAATGTAAAGCTGAAGATCAATATGGTGATAACTGCGAAGTTTGTGCTTCGACTTATAGCCCTATGGATTTAATTAATCCGCGTTCTGCTGTATCAGGTGCAACACCAATCATTAAAGAATCTGAACACTTCTTCTTTGACTTACCTGCTTTTGAAAGGATGTTAAAAGAATGGACTCGCTCTGGCTCACTTCAACCGGAAATTGCAAACAAAATGCAAGAATGGTTTGAAAGTGGTTTGCAACAATGGGATATCTCTCGTGATGCCCCTTATTTTGGTTTTGAAATTCCAGGTGCAAAAGATAAATTCTTCTATGTTTGGCTAGATGCCCCAATCGGCTACATGGCTTCATTCAAAAATCTCTGCGATCGTGAAGGCATTGATTTTAATGAATTCTGGGGAGAAAACAGCGATGCAGAACTTTATCACTTTATTGGTAAAGATATCGTGTATTTCCACAGTCTATTCTGGCCGGCGATGTTAGAAGGTAGCGAATTCCGCAAACCAACCAATGTGTTTGCTCACGGTTATGTCACCGTAGATGGCGCCAAAATGTCAAAATCACGCGGTACATTTATCCAAGCCAGCACCTATTTAAATCACATTGATCCAGAATGTTTGCGTTACTACTACGCAGCGAAATTAAACGATCGCATCGAAGATCTTGATTTCAATTTGGAGGATTTCGTTCAACGTGTCAATACAGATATCGTTAATAAATTAGTCAATTTAGCGTCTCGTAATGCGGGCTTTATCACAAAACGTTTTGAAGGCAAATTAGCAGATAAATTAGAAGACGAAGCGCTTTTTGCTGAATTTACTGCACAAACTGAACAAATCGCTGCTTATTATGAAAGCCGCGAATACAACAAAGCGATTCGTGAAATCATGGCATTAACTGATAAAGCCAATAAATATATTGATGAAAAAGCACCTTGGGTCATTGCGAAAGAAGAAGGCAAAGAGGCTGAATTACAAGCAGTTTGCTCAATGGGTATCGAGCTTTTCCGTGTATTGATGTCTTACTTAAAACCGGTTCTTCCAAAACTGGCGGAACGTGCAGAAGCGTTCTTACAAACAGAACTAACTTGGAATAATATTGCACACCCTTTATTAGGTCATCAACTTACTCCATTTAAAGCCCTTTTCTCGCGCTTAGAGAAAAAACAAATTGATGCTGTTGTAGAAGAAACTAAAGCACTTTTCGCTGAAGCAAACAAAGCGACAGAAAAAACAGCGGCAAAAGCGACCGCACTTTCAAATGTTGAACCAATTGCTGACACCATTACCATTGACGATTTTGCTAAAATCGATATGCGTGTGGCAAAAGTACTGAAATGCGAAGCAGTACCAGAATCAAACAAACTCTTACGTTTTGAATTAGATTTAGGTGACCATA
>CBCSVJ010000158.1:0-3669 GCA_965143545.1 uncultured Haemophilus sp.
AAATCCAATGCCATTGTTTACGCCAAAGATAACCAAACTATCGGCATTGGTGCAGGCCAAATGAGCCGCGTGTATTCTGCTAAGATTGCGGGTATTAAGGCACAAGATGAAGGTTTAACTGTAGCGGGTTGTGTAATGGCATCTGATGCGTTCTTCCCATTCCGTGACGGTATTGATGCTGCAGCGAAAGTAGGGATTCAATGTGTGATCCATCCAGGTGGCTCAATGCGCGATCAAGAAGTTATCGATGCAGCAGATGAACATAATATGGTGATGGTATTAACTGGAATGCGTCATTTTAGACATTAATTTATATCGTAACTTCGCTCAATGAGCGAATTACTTTTTTACTTATTCCTCCCCCCTCTTTCGTAAAGAGGGGGCTGGGGGGGAGATTTAAACGATGCTAAATATACTATGAGGTTGAAATAACTTCTGCCAAATCTCCCCTACCCCTCTTTGCTAAAGAGGGGGTTAAATTCAAAAAGATACAAGGAGCATTATGAACATCCTCATCATCGGAAATGGCGGTCGTGAACACGCCTTGGCTTGGAAAGCTGCACAATCTCCATTAGCGGACAAAGTTTTCGTCGCACCAGGCAACGCGGGTACAGCATTAGAACAAAAAGTAGAAAACGTGGATATTTCTGCGACAGATATCCCTGCCTTAGTGAAATTTGCTCAAGATAAACAAATTGGATTAACCATTGTTGGCCCTGAAGCTCCATTAGTGATTGGTGTGGTTGATGCATTTCGTGAGGCTGGATTGAAAATTTTTGGTCCAACTCAAGCGGCTGCACAATTGGAAGGTTCAAAAGCATTTACCAAAGATTTCCTCGCTCGTCATAAAATCCCAACGGCAGAATATCAAAACTTTACCAAAGTTGAGCCTGCGTTAGCGTACTTGCGTGAGAAAGGCGCGCCAATTGTCGTTAAAGCGGATGGTTTAGCGGCTGGCAAAGGGGTAATCGTTGCAATGACATTGCAAGAAGCGGAAGACGCTGTACGTGATATGCTTTCTGGCAATGCCTTTGGTGAAGCGGGTAGCCGAGTGGTGATTGAAGAGTTTTTAGATGGCGAAGAAGCCAGCTTTATCGTGATGGTGGACGGTAAAAACGTCGAGCCTATGGCAACCAGTCAAGATCATAAACGCGTGGGCGAAAATGATACAGGTTTGAATACTGGTGGTATGGGAGCATATTCACCTGCACCGGTGGTGACACCTGAAATTCATGATCGCATTATGCGTGAAGTGATTTATCCAACGGTTAATGGTATGGCGGCAGAAGACAATGTTTACACCGGTTTCTTGTATGCAGGATTAATGATCATGCCAAATGGTCAGCCGAAAGTAATTGAATTTAACTGCCGTTTTGGCGATCCAGAAACACAGCCAATTATGCTACGCCTTGAATCAGATCTCGTTGAGCTTTGCCTTAAAGCTTGCGAGGGAAAATTGGATGAAGTGAAATCCCAATGGAATCCAAAAGCATCCTTAGGGATTGTGTTAGCCGCGGAAGGCTATCCAGGTGATTATCGTAAAGGCGATGTGATTAGCGGTTTACCACAAAGTGCGGTCGAAAATGAGAAAGTTTTCTTGGCTGGTGTCGCAGAAAAAGAAGGCAAATTAGTTACGAATGGCGGTCGCGTGCTTTGTGTTACGGCGTTAGGCAAAAGCGTATTTGAAGCACAACAAAAAGCCTTAAAACTCTCTGAACAAATTCAATGGACAGGACGTTTTTATCGTCGAGATATTGGTTATCGTGCCGTCGTTCGTGAACAATAAAAATTAACTACTTTAATGGTAAGGGCTCGAATGGATTATAAAAATAAGGAATTATGTCGTCTTCGTACCATAAGTTTTTTTCTGACGTTACATAAAGATAAAACGCAATGGAAAGACGCTCTTTATTCGGTAAAACGTGATGTGGATTTGTTATTGCCAGCTGTGCAGAAAGCAGGTTATACCTTGCAATCGATTCGAGTAATTACCAATCCTTTTGGTGAATATTTGGATTTAACCAATTTGCAAACAGCAAAAGCAGATTTGCAGTATTTAACAGAGTTACTGAATAAGTTTAATGAAAGTGGCATTCGTCTTCGATTTGCGATAGGTGCGGCGAGAAATAAAGAGGAAATCGCGTTATTGCCAGAGTTAATCGCCGCTTATGGCGACTTGTGTAATGCTTGTGTCAATGTGCCATTGGATGAAAATGGCGTGTTAGATAATGAACTTATCGAACAATCTGTTTATGCGGTACAACGAATTGCAAATATCACACCACGTGGCGAAGGTAATTTTAACTTTACGGTGAATTTTAACTGCAAGCCATTTATTCCTTATTTCCCCGCCGGTTATCATCTAAGTCATTTACCAAATAGTTTTGTCATTGGGTTAGAAACACCTGATTTATTAGTCGAAGTATTAAAATCTGTACCAAAATCGTTTCATAATCAATTTTATGCGGATTGTTATCAGGCTATGTCGCAAGCGCTGCAATATCATGTAGATCAAGTATTAGAGATGCTAAGTGCGGTCAAATTATCAGGTGAATTTGAATTTGCAGGTATCGATAGTTCGGCGGCTCCATCAAAAAATTGTTCATCCATGACAAAAATCTATGAATTAATGGGATTGCCTTATTTTGGAGCAGCTGGTTCAGTAGAGGTTTCTGCCTTACTGACAAAAGTGTTTAAATCAATCCAACGTGTGCCATTGGTTGGGTTTTCCGGATTAATGTTGGCAGTGACGGAAGATTTAGGTTTAGCCGAAGGGACGCAAAAACACTATTTTGATATCCGTGCTTTACTGACGTATAGCGCTGTATGCGGTATCGGTTTAGATACGGTTCCTGTGGCGGGAAATGCTAAGGCTGAAAGCATCGCGGCGATTATGCGTGATACGGGGACGATGGCATTTCGCTTAAATAAACCGCTAACTGTGCGTTTATTCCCCATTCCGAATAAGGTTGCTGGTGAAATATCAGAATTTGAGAGTGATGATTTATGTAACTGCCGCCTTTTACATATTCCGGATTAAATAAAAATTTCCCTACTTTGTTGTGATGAATGTTATCCCTACTGACAATAAAAGGAGTATCTTATGAGAAAGTTAATATTGGGTAGTTTTGTAGCAGTATTATTAACAGGTTGTGCTGGGACTTCAAATGTTTCACAAAGCTCAACGTTAGATGGCGAATGGATTTGTCATACTATCCCGACGAAAGATAAACAAACTTATGATCGCTTAGATCACTTTGTCTTAAAGCCAGATGGAACAGGCGCCTTGCGAGGCATTTCCTACATTGAATTGGATAAAGAGACGACTATTCGTTATTTAACAAAAGGTAAGGTGAAATGGCAGAGCCAAAATAATGTCTTGAGTTTTGATTTTGTTAATCGCGCGATGGTGCCTGCGCATAGTAAAAATGTGGCGAAAGCCATCAAGCAAGATAAGAAATTACAAAAACAAGAAAAAGAGCAATTAGCTACGTTTTATAGCAAATCAGGCGATCACGTGAATATGCCAATTGAACTTAAACAAAATGGCAATCAACTTATTCTAGGTAAGGATTTTGCGACTTGTCGACGAGTCACCGAGAATGACAAAGATATTCAGTTATTGAATCAGTGGTTTGTGAAGAAATAAATACAATTATTTCCTGGGTG
>CBCSVJ010000159.1:0-3667 GCA_965143545.1 uncultured Haemophilus sp.
ATTATTGATTTTATTGATATGCAAACCGATGAGCATCGTAATCGAGTGATTGAATCCTTGGAAGAGGCGCTATCAAAAGATCGCGTAAAAACCAATGTAAATGGTTTTACTCAACTTGGTTTAGTGGAAATGACCCGTAAACGTACTCGCGAAAGTTTAGAGCACGTTTTATGTGATGAATGCCCAACTTGTCAAGGACGTGGACGCGTGAAAACCGTCGAAACGGTATGTTATGAAATTATGCGTGAGATTATTCGCGTTAACCACTTATTCTCGAGCGAACAATTTGTGGTTTATGCCTCTCCAGCCGTGGCTGATTACTTAATCAAAGAAGAATCGCACGGTTTATTGCCAGAGATCGAAATGTTCATCAGCAAACAAGTTCAAGTCAAAACAGAACAGTACTACAACCAAGAACAATTTGATGTGGTGGTGATGTAAAAGATGAAAGTGCGGTTAAATTCGACCGCACTTTTTACTTTAACTATTTCAATCTTTCTAACTGTTGAATAATGGCTTCATCAGATTGTGATTGGATTTTTCGCATACGTATAAAGAGTAACGCAGCGGCAATGGTTAAGGCAATGATAAACGCTACCCAGAAACCTTTTGCGCCGATGCTTGGTACGATCCAATCCGTACGGGAAAGAACATAACCAACTGGGATACCTACGCCCCAATAGGCAAGTAACGTGATATAAAGGATAATTTTGGTATCTTTATAGCCACGTAAAATACCGCTCACGACGACTTGCACTGAATCTGAAAATTGATAAATCGCCGCCATTGTCAATAAACTGCCTGAAAGAGCAATAACGGTGGCATTATCGCCCACAATTAATGCAGCAATTTCTGCACTAAATACCCAAATCACCAACGCCAATACACTTGCCGCAATCAAGCCAAGAATAATAGCGGCGTAAGACATGATTTTGGCTTTTTGTGGTGCATGATTACCCAGTTCTTGAGCCACTAAAATGGTTGCCGCCATGGCAATAGACATGGGGAACATAAAGGCTACGGCACTGGTGTTTAAGGCAATTTGGTGGCTGGCGACCACATCCGCGCCTAATGGGGAAAGTAATAAACTACTTAAGGCAAATAGTGAGACTTCACTACATAGTGCAATCGCGATCGGCAAGCCAAGTGCGGTCAATTTTTTCAGTGTTTTGATGTCTGGCTTTTCAATAATCTTTTCAAAGACTTTCAAACTACGTTCATTATAGTTTTTGGCAGAATAGGTAATCATCAAAATTGCCATCGTCCAGTTAACAATAGCCGTTGCCACACCACAACCGACACCACCTAATGCAGGCGCCCCAAATTTGCCGTAAATAAACATATAATTCAGCGGAATATTCAGCATTAACCCCATGAAGGTAATCACCATGGCGGGTTTTGTTTTGGCAATGCCATCATTCAAACAGCGAAAATTAATCAGCAATAAATAGGCAGGTAAGCCCCACACCATCGCACGCAAATAATTCATCGTTACATCTGCCATATGGGCATCCATATTCATAAACTGTAATATGAAATCATTATGATAGATGATAAAGGCAAGGGGTATCATCACTAAAAATGAAATCCAAAGGCCTTGTCTCACTTGGTGAGCAATGCGATGGCGCTGCCCTGAACCATTTAAATAGGAAATTGTTGGAGGCAAGGCGAGTAATAATCCTTGCCCGAAAAGTACCAAAGGTAGCCAAATAGAGGCACCAATACCAACACCGCCTACATCAGCCGAGCTCACACGCCCAGCCATAATCACATCCACGGTGCCCATGCCAGTTTGAGCTAACTGAGCAAGCCCGATAGGTGTCGCAATTTGGATAAGTTTTTTAATATCAATACGGTATTGAGAAAAAAGACGAGAATTCATAAATTTTGCTATAATATTGGAAAAATTTTTAATGAAGGAATAATAATGTTTACAGGTATTGTACAGGGCATAGCCCAAATTCATGCAATTAAAAATAGCGATAATTTTAGAACACAGATCGTAAAATTACCAGCTGAAATGCGAAAAGGTCTAGAAATCGGTGCATCAGTGGCAAATAATGGCGTGTGCTTGACGGTGACTGAAATTCATGACGATCTTGTGAGTTTTGACTTAATGCAAGAAACCTTGCGTATCACCAATCTTGGCAACTTAAAAGCAGGGGATTTTGTCAATATCGAACGCGCGATGCAAATGGGCGATGAAATTGGTGGGCATATTTTATCTGGCCACGTTTATTGTACCGCAAGCGTTTCACAGATTATCGAAAGTGAAAACAATCGTCAGGTTTGGTTTAAATTACCTACTAAAGACGTGATGAAATATATTCTCACTAAAGGATTTATTGCGATTGACGGTATAAGTCTTACCATCGGTGAAGTGAAAGGCGATGAATTCTGCGTGAATCTAATCCCTGAAACTTTACACCGAACCCTGATCGGCAAACGCCAAATTGGTGATTTAGTGAATATCGAAATCGATCCGCAAACACAAGCGATTGTGGATACAGTGGAACGATATTTAGCAGCTAAAGTTTAATGAGAATAAAAAAGTGCGGTAGAAAACAATGTTGTTTTTTTACCGCACTTTTTATTGAATTGTATGATATTAGTTGGCTTTGGATTTCTTCGCTTTTTTCCATTTCCAAAATAGGAATAGAGCTAAAATACCGATTAGAATATAAATAACGAGTTGACCTTTTTTAATTTGCTCGTGTAACCAATCTAAGTTTTTCGCACCAAATTCGCCAAGGTAAACCCAAATTGGCACAGAAATAATCGCAGCACAGAAATCAATCAATACAAAGCGGGTGTAGCTGACGCGGCGGGTAATACCAGAAACCATATAAATTGGTGCGCGTAAGCCTGGTAAGAAACGAGCCACAAATAATACGCGGTTACCGTATTGGGCAAATTTTTCACGTACCATTTTGAGGCGTTCTAATGTGACGATTTTACGCATTGGTCGGAAACGTAAAATGCGCGTGCCGTAAATGCGACCAAGCCAGTACATGGTTGAGTCACCAGCAAGTACGCCAATCATACTCACGACTAACATTAAGTGGGAATTGACGCTTTCAGGATAGAGGCCAGCGATTACACCGCCGGATACAAGTGTGATATCTTCTGGAATAGGTACACCAAAACCACAAATAATCAGAACAAATAGCACCGCCCAATAACCGTAATCGGTAAAAAAGCTGATAAGAAATTCCATTTGAAACCCACTTACAATCAGTTAGTTAAAATTAATTAAAAATTGGGGCTTATTTTAATCGCTTTGCCTTGAAAAGCCTAGAAAAAATTTGCTGTGTAAATTTGCATTGTGGGGCTGAATATTTTATAATCCGTCGCTCTCAAAGTTTGTCTTTGAGCAAATTTAGGAAAATTGCTGGGTCGCCTGCAATTTTTTATTTTAAACTTTTAATCAAGAGAACATGAAAATGGCATTTAAATTTAACGCTGAAGTTCGTCAAGCGCAAGGTAAGGGTGCGAGCCGCCGCCTGCGTCACAACGGTCAAATCCCTGCAATCATTTATGGTGGCAGCGAAGCACCTGTTTCAATCATCTTAAATCACGATGAATTAAACAACGCACAAGCTCACGATTCTTTCTATAGCGATGTAATCACTTTAGTGGTTGAAGGTAAAGAAGTTGCAGTGAAAGT
>CBCSVJ010000160.1:0-3645 GCA_965143545.1 uncultured Haemophilus sp.
AAAACACGGTAACCGTAGCGTATCAAGCAAATCCGGTGCCAGTGATGTATTAACTGCTCTCGGGGTGAATGTCAACGTCACGCCAGAACAAGCTCGCCAAGCACTTGACGATATTGGGGTATGTTTCTTATTTGCTCAACAATATCACAGTGGGTTTAAACATGTTGCCCCAGTTCGTGCTGCATTAAAAACACGTACGCTTTTTAATATTTTAGGTCCATTAATTAACCCAGCTCGCCCAACTTATCATTTACTTGGTGTGTATGCCCCTGAATTAGTGAAAACCTATGCAGAAACTGCTGTCGCATTAGGTCATCAACATACTTTTGTAGTTCATGGCGCGGGTCTAGATGAAGTCGCTGTACACGGCGAAACCCAAGTCGCTGAAATTAAAAACGGCAAAATTGACTACTTCACTTTAACCCCAGAAGACTTTGGTTTAAAAACACAATCTTTAGAAAGTTTACATGGTGGCGAACCACAAGAAAATGCCCAATATCTGACCGCACTTTTACAAGGTAAAGGCAAAGCGGAACACGCTAATGCGGTAGCGGCGAATGTGGCATTATTGTTGAAATTATTTGGTCATGATGACTTAAAACAAAATGTTCAACATGTGTTGGCTCATCTTGCATCAGGCAAAGCGTTTGATACATTACAACATTTAACTAAATATTAAGATAAAGGCTGATTTGATACAGCACAATTAAGCCCCAATAAAATAAGAAGAAAATTATGATCACGCAAGATTTCACCAAACCAATTGACTCTGCGACGGTGCTACAAAAAATCGTCTTAGACAAAGCACAATGGGTTAAAGCAAAGGAAGCTGAATTTCCGCTTTCACAATTTAAAGAAAACATTCAAAAATCTGACCGCTCTTTTTATGATGCGTTGGCTAAAGGGACACATCAAAAGCCCGCTTATATTTTGGAATGTAAGAAAGCGTCCCCTTCTAAAGGATTAATTCGTAATGAATTTAATTTAGATGAAATCGCCAATGTGTATAAACATTATGCATCAGCTGTTTCTGTGCTAACGGATGAGAAATACTTCCAAGGTAAATTTGACTATTTGCCTCAAGTACGTGACGTTGTCTCACAACCTGTATTGTGCAAAGATTTTATGATCAGCGAATATCAGGTTTATCTTGCGCGCTACTATCAAGCTGATGCTATTTTATTGATGCTTTCAGTGGTGAATGATGAAACCTATCGCGTACTGGCTGATCTGGCGCATTCTCTTGGCATGGGCGTATTGACAGAAACCAGCAACGAAGAAGAGTTTGAGCGTGCCCTTGCTTTAGGAGCAAAAATTATCGGCGTCAACAATCGTAATCTTCACGATCTCACCGTTGATTTAAACCGCGTGGTAGAACTCACACAAAAATATGCCGATCGTATCCCTGCTGATGCACGTATTATCAGCGAATCAGGGATTTATAATCACAGTCAAATTCGTGACTTGCAAAAGGTGGCACATGGCTTTTTAATCGGCAGCAGCCTAATGGGCAGCGCAGATTTAAATAATGCTGTGCGTGAAGTGATTTTTGGAGAAAATAAAGTATGCGGTTTAACTCGCACGAAAGATGTCAAAGAGGTTTACGCAAACGGAGCATTATACGGCGGCTTAATTTTCGTCGAACATTCAAAACGCTGTGTGAGCCTACGTCAAGCCCAAGAATTAGTGACAGCATCACCACTTCGTTTTGTTGGCGTGTTCCAGAATCAAGAAATTGATTTTATTGTAAAAATTGCTAAACAATTGCAGCTTTATGCCGTTCAGCTACACGGTTCAGAAACCGCTGAATTTATTACCGCACTTCGCCATCAACTACCAGAGGAAACTCAAATTTGGAAAGCTATTTCAGTAGATACTGAAGCACAAAGTGCGGTTGATTTTACTGATGATTTAAATATCACTCGCTATATTTTCGATAGCCAATCTGCTAATCAACAAGGTGGCACAGGAAAAACCTTTAATTGGTCACTCATTCCTGAAAACTTGAAACACAAAATTATTTTGGCTGGTGGCATTTCGCCTGACAATATTGAACAAGCCATTAAGCAAGGTTGCTTAGGGGTTGATCTTAATTCTGGTGTAGAAACTGTCGCTGGCGTGAAAGATAGCGAAAAAGTGCGGTCAGTTTTTAATAAGATTTTATCAAATTAATCTGATTGCTAAGGGGAAGCATTATGCAAAGAACAGCGTTAGTAACCGGTGCTACTGCCGGATTTGGTGCGGCAATTTGTCGTACACTCATTGAAAATGGTTATCGTGTAATTGGCACAGGGCGCCGTGCGGCTCGCTTAGAACAATTACATCAAGAATTAGGTGAGAACTTTCATTTTCTTGCCTTTGATATTTCAGATCGCCAAGCAACAGAAGAGGCTTTCCATTCCCTTCCCGCTAATTGGCAATCCATTGATTTATTGGTGAATAATGCAGGTTTAGGATTAGGTTTAGAAAGTGCAGATAAAGCGAGTTTAGACGATTGGATGCAAATGATTGATACCAATATTAAAGGTCTCGTCACCATCACTCGTCTTGTGTTACCACAAATGGTAGAACGAAATTCAGGTCATATTATTAATTTAGGCTCAATTGCTGGTACTTATCCTTATCCAGGTGGCAATGTATACGGTGGCACTAAAGCTTTTATTAAACAATTTAGTTTAAATCTTCGTGCTGATCTTGCAGGCACACAAATTCGCGTGACCAATGTTGAGCCTGGTCTTTGTGGTGGAACTGAATTTTCGAATGTTCGCTTTAAAGGTGACGATGCCCGAGCAGAAAAACTCTATGAAAATGTGGAATATGTCAGTCCACAAGATATTGCTAATATTGTGTTATGGCTCAATCAACAACCTGAACATGTCAATATTAATCGCATTGAAGTGATGCCTACTGCACAAACCTTTGCACCACTTAATGTCGCAAGAATTCAAAAATAACAAGGAAATATTATGTCAGAAACCCTTTTAAATCCTTATTTCGGTGAATTTGGCGGAATGTATGTACCGGAAATTCTCGTACCGGTGCTGCAACAGCTAGAAAAAGCCTTTGTTGAAGCAAAAGACGATCCTGAATTCCAACGTGAATTTCAAGATTTACTTAAAAATTATGCGGGCAGACCAACCGCACTTACCCTTTGCCGTAATTTAACCAAAGGAACAAAAGCAAAAATTTATTTGAAACGTGAAGATTTACTTCATGGTGGTGCCCATAAAACCAATCAAGTATTGGGTCAAATTTTATTAGCAAAACGCATGGGGAAAACGCGCATTATCGCCGAAACCGGTGCCGGCCAACATGGCGTGGCAACCGCTCTTGCTTGTGCAATGTTAGATATGCCTTGCCGTGTTTATATGGGCGCGAAAGACGTGGAACGTCAATCCCCTAACGTATTCCGCATGCGTTTAATGGGTGCGGAAGTAATCCCTGTACAAAAAGGTTCTTGCTCATTGAAAGATGCATGCTGTGAAGCAATGCGTGATTGGTCAGCTAACTATGAAAACACCCATTATTTATTGGGTACCGCAGCAGGTCCTCATCCATTCCCAACCATTGTACGTGAATTCCAAAAAATGATTGGTGAAGAAACCAAACGTCAAATCTTAGAAAAAGAAGGTCGCTTACCGGATG
>CBCSVJ010000161.1:0-3608 GCA_965143545.1 uncultured Haemophilus sp.
CTAAACGCACATCAATGGTCGCACCATTGATTTTGTCATTTTCAGGACGAGGCGTTAAAGAAATAATGCCATCATCTAGATAGCGTTCGATATCGGTATCGCAAAGACGCATGATTTTTCCTATTTTTGGTTTAACAAATGAAGAATTTGAGCTTTTAACATATTGATCGCAATACGGTTTTTACCACCACGAGGAATCACGATATCCGCATATTGTTTTGATGGTTCGATAAATTGCATGAACATTGGGCGCACAGTTGCACGATATTGATCAATGACAGATTGTAGTGAACGACCACGTTCTTCCATATCACGTTGTAAACGACGGATAAAACAAATGTCTAATGGTGTATCCACGAAGACTGAAATATCGGCTAATTGGCGAACTCGCTCATCAGTAAGCAATAAGATCCCTTCTAAAATCACAATTTTTTTCGGCGTGAAGTGTTTGGTTTCACCTGTTCTGGTGTGTTCAACATAACTATAGACCGGAATATCCACGGCAGTTCCGTTTTTTAACTCTTTCAAGTGTTGAATAAGTAAATCTCTGTCCATTGAATTCGGGTGGTCGTAGTTCATTTTCACACGTTCACTCATTTCCAAATGACTTTGATCTTTGTAGTAGCTGTCTTCTGCAATGATGCCAATTTCTTGGCAACCTAATTCATTACAAAGTTCTTTGTGAACGGTAGATGCAATGGAGCTTTTCCCTGAAGCGGATGCCCCCGTGATAGCAATGATGATACAAGATGAGTTTGACATAAAACGTCCTCAAAAAACGGAAGGTAAAAATTAGTGGGATTATAAAGAAAAATCAGTTTAAATTCACCTTTCTTTTTTATTTAAATTTTTTAAATTTGTGAAGTAGTTCACGGAATTTTTTTTCGTTTGCGCTTACGATGTGCTCGTTTTTATTATTTCATCAGTGTTATTTATGAGGAGTGTACGATGAAAATGAATAAAATTTCTCTCTCCATTTCAACCGCACTTTTAGCTGCAGGCTTCATGACATCATCGGCTGTTATTGCTCAAGGGCGTTTAGTGGTGTATTGTAGTGCAACTAACATTCTTTGTGAAACGACAACAAAAGCGTTTGGCGAAAAATATGACGTGAAAACCTCATTTATTCGCAACGGTTCAGGCAGTACTTTTGCAAAAGTTGAAGCGGAAAAAAATAACCCACAAGCAGACGTTTGGTTTGGTGGTACATTCGACCCTCAAGCACAAGCAGCTGAATTGGGCTTAATCGAACCTTATAAATCTAAACACATTGATGAAATTGTTGAACGTTTCCGTGACCCAGCGAAAACCAAAGGACATTATGTCTCTGCGATTTACATGGGGATCTTAGGTTTTGGTGTGAATACCGAGCGTTTAGCAAAATTAGGCATTAAAGAAGTACCAAAATGCTGGAAAGATTTAACCGATCCTCGCTTAAAAGGCGAAGTGCAAATTGCTGATCCACAAAGTGCAGGTACAGCTTACACCGCATTGGCAACTTTCGTTCAACTTTGGGGTGAAGAAAAAGCCTTTGATTTCTTAAAAGCATTACATCCAAACGTATCTCAATACACCAAATCAGGTGTAACCCCATCTCGTAATGCAGCACGTGGTGAAACCGCGGTAGGTATCGGCTTCTTACACGATTATGCACTTGAAAAACGTCAAGGTGCGCCGTTGGAATTAGTGGTGCCTTGTGAAGGTACTGGTTACGAGTTAGGTGGCGTAAGTATCTTAAAAGGTGCGCGTAACATCGATAACGCAAAATTATTTGTGGATTGGGCATTATCTAAAGAAGGTCAAGAGTTAGCGTGGAAACAAGGTGACTCTTTACAAATCTTAACCAACACCACAGCGGAGCAATCGCCAACAGCATTTGATCCAAACAAACTTAATCTGATCAATTATGACTTTGAAAAATACGGTGCAACTGAACAACGTAAAGCCTTAATTGAAAAATGGGTTCAAGACGTTAAATTAGCGAAATAATGTTTAAAGTGCGGTTGAAAAACATGAGATTTTTTGACCGCACTTTTACCATTTTAGCCCCACTAGCTAGGTTTTTACGTGGGTTTCTACGATGAGCGTATTAGCTCATCTTATTTTATAAACACAGGAGTGGACCAATGAAAATGTCTAACGTTGCTTTAGCACTTTCTGGTGTTGTATTTGGTGGCGTGTTGCTAAGCTCTCACGCATCTGCTGCAGAAGGTCGTTTAGTGGTTTATTGTAGTGCACAAAATACGATGTGCGAGCAAGAAACCATGGCTTTTGAGAAAAAATATGGTATCAAAACCAGTTTTATCCGTGGTGGTACAGGCACAATTTTAGCCAAAATTGATGCTGAAAAAGCTAATCCTCAAGGGGATGTATGGTATGGCGGTACGCTTGATCCGCATTCTCAAGCAGGTGAAATGGGCTTGCTTGAAGCGTATAAGTCACCAAATCTCGCACAAATTCCTGAGCAGTTTAGAGATCCTGCTAAAATTAAAGGCAACTATTCTTCCGCGATTTATCTCGGTGTATTAGGCTTCGGGATTAACCCAGAACGTTTGAAAAAGCTTAATTTACCGACACCAAAATGTTGGAAAGATCTAGCTGATCCTGCGTACCGCAATGAGATCCAAGCAGCCGATCCACAAAGTTCTGGAACAGGTTATACACAATTAGCGACCTATATCCAACTTTGGGGTGAGGATGAAGCATTCAAATATCTCAAAGAACTCAATAAAAACGTTTCCCAATATACCAAATCCGGTAACACAGCGACCCGTAATACAGCACGTGGTGAAACGGCAATCGGAATTGGTTTTTTACATGAATATTCTTTAGAGAAAGCAAAAGGTGCGCCAGTGGAATTAGTTGTACCTTGTGAAGGTACCGGTTATGAAATTGGTGGCGTGAGTATTATTAAAGGTGCAAGAAACCTTGAAAATGCGAAATTATTTGTGGATTGGGCGTTATCAAAAGAAGCGCAAGAGTTAACCTGGAAAAAAGGGGAAGCGTATTCTATTTTAACCAACAGCACTGCTGAACAATCGCCTTATGCGCTCGATTTTAAATCCATCAATTTAATTAATTATGATTTTGACAAATACGGCTCAAGTGATTTACGTAAACGTTTGATCACAAAATGGGTAGATGATGTAAAATTAGCAAAATAATGATGTATACATAGCGAAATAATAGCTATTATATTATTTCGCTTTTTTCTTTTATGCGAGGTTGTATGAACGCAAATAAACTTCCCATTATCCAATCTGCTAACTTTTGGATAATTCTTGCAGTGATTGCATTTTTTCTTCTACCTTCCCACGCTTTAGATTATGGCTTGTTTGAAAGTACAAGTGATGAATATCTAGGTGCAATGGGTTGGTCTTCATTAAATATTACGGCATTATGGTTTTTACCGGTTATTTTATACGGTTTGATGCCACTTCTTAAATTACCAAAGGATACACAAGCGAAAGCTGAGCTGTATCTTATTGCA
The DNA here is from genome assembly GCA_965143545.1 of uncultured Haemophilus sp. Lineage (GTDB taxonomy): Bacteria > Pseudomonadota > Gammaproteobacteria > Enterobacterales > Pasteurellaceae > Haemophilus_D. The sequence continues at coordinate 3,491 of CBCSVJ010000161.1, forward strand.
GCCGCGACATTAATTATATTTGACAGTTCGACAATTTGTAAAGTCAGCATGGGTTATTCAGTGATTGTATAAATCGCGAGTTTAAACGCATAGGCGACGATTTCCTTTGCTAAATTAA
>CBCSVJ010000162.1:0-3602 GCA_965143545.1 uncultured Haemophilus sp.
GGCGTAGTGGCTTTCTTGGCTTCTACTTTTTTAACTGCCGTTTTCACTGACTTGGTTTGAGTTGATTTTGCCGTATGATTTGGCGATGCTGCAAAGGCCAAAACTGGTAATAAAGCAAAAATCACTGCGAGTAATTTTTTCATCCATTATTCTCCTTAAACAAAAAGTGCGGTCAAAATTAACCGCACTTTGAAATCATTTATAAATTAAAGATAGTAGTGTTCTACGTAGTTTAATTTATCATCAAGTTTTAACACTAACGGTTGACCGGTTGGGATTTCAAAATCCATGATTTCCGCATCAGAAATACCGATGATGTGTTTTGCTAATGCACGAAGTGAGTTACCGTGTGCCACCACTAAAACACGTTTACCAGAAAGCATTGCTGGTGCAATTTGATCTTCCCAGAATGGTAACGCGCGTTCTAAGGTTAATTTTAAGTTTTCTGCGTTTGGTACCACATCAGATGGGATGTTTGCATAACGACGGTCGTTATGTGCAGAATTAGGATCTTTCGGGTCTAAATCTGGAGGAGAAATATCATAAGAACGACGCCAGATATGAACTTGTTCGTCACCGTATTGTTCTGCGGTTGCTTTTTTATCTAAGCCTTGTAATGCACCGTAGTGACGCTCATTTAAACGCCAGTTTTTCACTTGAGGAATCCATAATTGGTGAGATTCTTCTAACACGATGTTACAGGTTTTGATTGCACGAGTTAAAACAGAAGTGAAGGCAATATCAAATTCATAGCCTTTCTCGAACAATTTTTTACCCGCAGCTTTTGCTTCTTCTACGCCGCGCTCGGTTAAGTTCACATCACGCCAACCGGTGAATAAATTTTTCGCGTTCCACTCACTGAAACCGTGACGAATGAATACTAATTCCATAAGGATCTCCTAAGTATTAATAAAAAATGCATGGCTCTTTTATAGCAAAAAATCGTTATGTTTAAAAGTAAAAAGGCGGTATTTACTGATCTTTCGCAAAAAATCGCCTGTAAACTTTTAGCCACTCAAAAATAATGCTAGTATTTAAGCTTTATTCGTCCCTTAATTTCTCTCAAGTTTAGATGTATGCAGCAAAGCAATTGTAGAAAAAAAATCTTAGCAAAACTGACCGCACTTTTGGCTTGCGGTCTGCTTGGCTTTTCATCTTTCGCGCAAGGCAACGATCTCAATCAAATTCAAAAACAAATTAAACAACAAGAGTCGAAGATCGCCGAGCAAAAACGCGCACAAGCTAAACTCCAAGCCAGTCTTAAAGATCAAGAAAGCAAAATTAATAGCGTTGTCGGTGAATTACGTGAAACAGAATTAAGCTTAAAAGAAATCCGCAAACAAATGGCGGAAACCGAAAAGCAAATCAAACAATTAGAAAAGCAAGAGCGCGCGCAAAAAGCAAAGCTCGCAAAGCAAGTAGATGCCATCTATCGTTCAGGTTTAAATCCTTCTACCTTGGAAAGAATGCTTTCAGAAGATGCCAAAAAAGCGGAACGCATGAAAGTGTATTATCAGCACTTAAATCAAGTTCGCATCGATATGATCAACAATCTGAAAGCAACACAAGAGAGTTTAGCGAAACAGCGCGAGGCGATTTCAGGGCAACAAAAAAATCATCGCGATCAACTTTCTACGCAAAAGAAACAGCAGCAAGAATTACAAAAAGCGCAACAAGAACGCCAATCTACGTTAAATGAACTCAACAAAAACTTAACGAAAGATCAGAATAAATTGGAAACGTTGAAAGCGAATGAAAATGCCCTTCGCCAAGAAATTCAACGTGCAGAACAAGCCGCTCGCCAACAAGAACAACGTGAGCGTGAAGCCCTTGCGCAGAAAAAACAAGCGGAAGAAAAACGGACATCAAAACCTTATCAACCAACCGATCAAGAGCGTAAGTTGATTAACAGCACCAGTGGTTTAGGTACCGCAGCTCGTCAATACAGTCGCCCTGTTTCCGGTCCGACATTGCATTCCTTTGGTTCAATCCAAGCAGGCGAAGTGCGCTGGAAAGGTATGGTTATCGGTGCTCCAACGGGGACAGCGGTAAAAGCCATTGCAAGTGGTCGTGTCATTTTAGCGGGTCATCTTAATGGCTATGGTTATATGGTGATTGTGAAGCACGGCGACAGTGACTTGAGTCTGTATGGTTTCAATCAAGCGGTATTTGTGAAACAAGGTCAGCTGGTGTCTGCGGGACAAACCATTGCACAAGTGGGGAATACAGGTGAACTTTCTAAACCGGCGCTTTACTTTGGTATCAGCCGTAAAGGGGTACCTGTGAATCCGGCTGGGTGGATTAAATAATGGCAAGGTTCTTTCAAAGTGCGGTCAAAAATACAATCATTTTTTCAACCGCACTTTTCTCTGCATTTACTTTTGCACAAGGCAAGTTAGCCATTGTGATCGATGATATTGGCTATCATCCGAAAGAAGATGCGGAAATTTTGGCCATGCCTAAAGAAATCTCCCTTGCGATTATTCCTGCCGCACCCTATGCCAAAATTCGCAATCAGCAAGCGAAAGCGCAAAATCATGATATTCTCATTCATATGCCAATGCAGCCAGTCAGCAATATTAAAATTGAGGAAGGTGGTTTGACTTTAGGCTTGTCCGAAGCGCAAGTGAATGAGCGAGTGAAAAAAGCTAAATCTATTGTGCCAAATGCTATCGGAATGAATAATCATATGGGTAGTGCAGCCACAGCCGATACCACATTAATGACTTATTTAATGACCGCACTTCGCGAGCAGCATTTATTTTTTTTAGATAGCCGTACTATCGGAAAATCAGTTGCAGGAAAAATAGCAAAAGAACAAGGCGTACGTGTATTAGATCGCCACATCTTTTTAGATGACAGCGATAATTTAGTAGATGTGCAACGCCAATTTCAGAACGCCATTCAATATGCACGTAAACATGGCACAGCAATTGCTATTGGGCACCCTCGTCCAAATACAGTAGCCGTATTAAAATCGGGAATAAAAAATTTACCCGATGATATTCAATTAGTCGGCATGGGAAGCTTATGGCGAAATGAAAAAATCTTGCCACCTAAACCATTTATCTTAATTTTTAATGATATTCCTGCGCCAACCTCAGTTGCACCGTTTGAGCCAATCCCTTTATTACGGGGTGTGCCGAGATAACAAAAAGAGCGGTTAAAAAACCGCTCTTTTTTATCGTTTGAAACTTACCTATCGACCATTTCGTTCAAAGAACAAGACGGTTGCTGCAACGCGTGAGTGAACGTTAAGTTTACGAAGTAAGTTACGAATATGTACTTTAACCGTTTCTTCAGAAATGAAAAGCTGGCCTGCAATTTGTTTGTTGGATAAACCTGTTGCGATTAAACGTAATACATCCATTTCACGATCGGTGAGTGAATCCATTGGATCAACAGTATGTTTGCGTTCTAAAAGAAGATTTTTAATCGAATCACTTAAAATCACTTCGCCTTGTGCAATACGTTTAATTTGCTCAAGCAGCACATCTGGCTCGGTATCTTTCAATAAATAGCCATCAGCACCCGCATCGATGAGTGTGAAAATATCATTTTTTGCATCAGACACGGTTAAGATCAAAATTCGCGCATCAACA
>CBCSVJ010000163.1:0-3581 GCA_965143545.1 uncultured Haemophilus sp.
CCCGCAGAGTCACCTTCGACTAAGAATAATTCGGTTTTTTCTAAATTTTGTGATGCACAATCGGCTAATTTACCCGGTAGAGCAGGACCACTCACTAATTTTTTACGCACGACTTTTTTTGCGGCATTCAGACGACGTTGTGCAGAACTGATCGCCATTTCAGCTAAGCGATCTGCATCTTGTACGTTTTGATTTCACCATAAACTGAAGGCATCTTTTAAAACACCCGCAACAAAGACCGCACTTTGACGGGAAGATAAACGTTCTTTTGTTTGGCCGGCAAATTGAGCATCTTGCATTTTAAGTGAAAGAATATAAGCGCAGCGATCCCAAATGTCGTCTGCAGTTAATTTCACGCCACGTGGTAATTTATTGCGGAATTCACAATATTCAGTCATGGCATTGAGCAAACCTTGGCGAAGACCATTTACGTGTGTTCCGCCTTGTACCGTTGGAATCAAGTTTACATAGCTTTCTGCAATAAGCTCACCACCTTCTGGTAACCATAATAATGCCCAGCTTACCGCTTCGGTAGAACCTTTAAATTCACCCACAAAAGGTTTTTCAGGTAAGGTTTCAAAACCATTCACTGCTTCGGTTAAGTAATCCGATAAACCATCTTGATAGCACCACACATCTTCGGTGTTATTCACTTTATCGACAAATTTAATCTCTAAGCCTGAACAAAGCACGGCTTTAGCACGTAATAAGTGACGTAAACGACTAACAGAAAAATTTTTGCTATCGAAATATTTTGGATTCGGTTTGAAGTGAACGGTAGTGCCGGTTGTACGTCTTCCACAAGTCCCGATGACTTCTAATTCTTCTACTTTCACCCCATTTTCAAAGGCAATTTTATACACTTCGCCGTTACGCTTAACTTGAATATCAACACGTTCAGAAAGGGCATTCACGACAGAAATCCCTACCCCGTGTAAGCCACCTGCAAATTCATAGTTTTTATTCGAGAATTTACCGCCTGCATGAAGCTTAGTTAAGATCACTTCCACACCTGAAACCCCTTCCGTTGGGTGAATATCCACTGGCATCCCGCGGCCATTATCAATGACTTCAAGCGATTGATCAGCGTGTAAAATCACTTCAACTTTGGTGGCAAAACCCGCAAGAACTTCATCCACACTGTTATCAATAACTTCTTGTGCAAGGTGATTTGGACGGGTGGTGTCCGTGTACATGCCGGGGCGAATTTGCACCGGTTCGAGATCTTTCAGAACTGTAATTTCTTGAGCAGAATAATTTGTAGTCATTTTTAAAATTAGTTACTTATTTATAAAAAAATTAGCATGATTTTATCAAAAAATGACGCATTTATAAAATCAAAGATGAGAAAAGGGAAGGATACTACATTAATTAAAAGTGCGGTCAAAATTTGACGTGAATTTTGACCGCACTTTGGATTCATTTGAACCTATTTAACTTGCTATAGATTGAGTTATTGAGATACTAAGCTTTTGCTTTTGTTGCTAAATATTCCTGCAAGCCTTTATCTCTCAATTTACAGCTTGGGCATTCCCCACAGCCACCTTCAACACCTTCATAGCAAGTGTGGGTATGCTGACGAACATAATCTAACGCACCTAATTCATCAGCTAATGCCCAAGTTTGTGCTTTGGTGAGATACATTAGAGGCGTTTTTAAATTGAATGGATAATCCATGGCTAAATTAAGGGTGACATTCATGGATTTGATAAACACATCTCGGCAATCGGGATAGCCACTGAAATCTGTTTCACATACGCCCGTGATAATGTCATTAATACCTTGTCCTTTTGCGTAAATCGCTGCATACAATAAGAAGAGCGCATTGCGGCCATCCACAAAGGTGTTCGGTAATTCACCGTCTTTTTGTTCAATATCTGCATTTGCATCCATTAAGGCATTGTGGGTGATGGATTTGATAACGGACGTATCAATCAACGTTTGTTTTACGCCGAGATCTTTGGCGATCCAACGGGCTTTTTCTAATTCAATGGCATGTCGTTGGCCGTATTGAAAGGTGACGGTTTCGACATTTTCCACGCCATATTCGGCAATAGCTTGAATTAAACAGGTTGTGGAATCTTGTCCACCAGAGAAGATTACGAGGACTTTACGATTGTGATTAGGATTCGAAATATTCATAGGATACCTAGTTTTTTTATGTAGGAGGTTTGCGAACTACAAGTTAAAAATGAGGCGGTATTGTAGAAGTCAAAGATAAATTTTGCAAGAAAAGGACTAATTTAAGCAGGAAAAAGCGAGGAAAGTTGTGATACAATTTTGGTAAGTTAGTTTTAAAAAGGTAAACACAATGAAAAAATTAATTCTTATTGTTATCGGTGCATTAGTAATTTCAGCTTGCGCAAATAAAGACGTTTATTTTAATGGTTCGGAAGGATCCCATTCAGGCATGAAATTTGATAAAGACACGCGTCATTGGGGCGTTAATCAATAATTGTTTTGACAAAAGAAAAGCCATACAGTTGTATGGCTTTTTTATTAAATCACTTCTTCTTGGCAATGTGGGCAAGTCATTAAATGTTCTTCATTATTATGCACAATATAATGACCCATTTTTTTCGCTTTAGTATCAAGATATTTCGTATTGTAACGATTTTCACCCACATTTAATGGCACGCGTTCTACAATATTAATGCCCGCTTTTTTCATGGTTTCGACTTTTTGCGGGTTGTTTGTCATCAAGCGAACTTGCTTCACACCTAATAATTCAAACATATCGGCACACACATTAAAGTTACGCTCATCGGCTTTAAAGCCTAGTGCAAGATTGGCTTCAATGGTATCCATGCCTTGATCTTGTAACGAATAAGCTCGAATTTTATTAATTAAACCAATGCCACGACCTTCTTCACGATGATAGATCAACACACCACGACCCGCTTCGCTAATTTGACGTAATGCGGCTGCAAGCTGGAAACCACAATCGCATTTTAAACTGTGTAACGCATCGCCTGTTAGACATTCAGAATGAATGCGGGCAAGCACAGGCTCATCTTGGTTTGAAATATCACCCATCACTAAAGCGACATGTTCTTTTTTTGTATCGGGAAATTCAAATCCGACCATTTTAAATATGCCATATTCGGTAGGCAAATTGGCTTGAGCAACCAGTTGGATTTTTGACATAACGTATCCTTTTTCAACTTTATTCTGCTAAAATATGCACTTTATTTTTATTATCAAGAGGCAACAATGTTTAAAAGGCTGTCATTATATACGTTATTCCTTTGTCTTGTACCATTTTTTGTTTGGGGTTTTGCTTATCATTGGCATGGAAACAACCAATTAATGGAATGGGATTATTGGCTTTATCTTTTAACCGAAACCGGTAGCGTGCCTTACGCTTTAATTACCTGTGGTGTGTTTGCTTTACTTTTCCGTTTTCTTTTTGAAAATCGTAAACAGTGGATTATGGGCGTGATTGTAATGGGCTTGTCGGTATTATCCACACAAGTGATTAAAACAGGTTTAAAAACGGTTTTTGCCGAGCCTCGTCCTTTCACTGTTTATTTAGCAGAAAAAACAGAAAGTACTACGGATGCTTTTTATCATCAAGATCG
>CBCSVJ010000164.1:0-3563 GCA_965143545.1 uncultured Haemophilus sp.
CTTACTAAGTTATATTCTTGGCTTAAAAGATGGGTAGCCATTTCCTCAAGCTCTTTCTCTGAAGCTTTTTCTAGATTTTCAATGGTAGCAACAACCTGTTCATTCGCTTTGGGTTTAATGCTATGTAAAATTTCTTTGAGATATTCAATCCAAATGCTTGAGCGTTTAAATGTTTTAGTATTTAACGGTTCAAGTTCATCTAAATTATCGAAATGCTGTTTTTCTAATGGATTTTTTTCAAATACGCTTAATTGGCTTTCCACAACATCTGCAGCAAAGAGTAAATAATCAGCCAATGGATGATCTTTCGCTAATTCTCTTAAACGTTTTGCACGACGTTGATAAAGATTTTTAGGGTTAGCAAACAAAACAGGCGGAATATCGTATGAATTCGTTTTTTGTTTGATTTCGTCTGCAGATAAGATTTTGATACTCATAATAGTCTCTTAAGTATTGATAAGAAAAAGTGCGGTCATTTTAACCGCACTTTTTGATTTTAGCCATTGATACCTTTGAACAATGCTTTGGTTTTTACTTTTTTACCTTCAGCTTCGTTTTTAAGATCTTCTTCTAGCTCAGGAAGTACTTCGTCGTTATACCATTTAGGGTGGTGTTTTTTCGCCCAGCGAACGGTTACCCAACCTTCCACGATACCACGAATGGAGCCTTTCACCCAGAATGCCATGTACATGTGTACCAAGATACCGGTGAACAACATGAATGCACTTAGTGAGTGAAGTAAAATCGCAAAACGCAACACTGGGATAGAGAAGTAGTGTGAGAAATACTGACGCCACATAATGATACCGGTTACAAGTAAAGTGACCATCGCCAAGTTCAATGTCCAGAATAACATTTTTTGACCAAGGTTATACTTGCCGTTATCTGCAACAGCGTGCTCATTCCCTTTTAATACTTCAACGATGCCTTTTAACCAACGAATATCGTTTTTCTCTGGAATGTTGTGATCCCAGTAAAGATAGCCGAGGAAAATAAAGGCAACGAACATAATGATACCGGTGAACGGGTGAATTGCTCGAGCCAGTTGCGGAGTACCTAAAATTTCAGTTAACCACGCAAAATCTGGGAAGAAGAATGCCACACCAGTAAACATCGTCATAAAGAAGCAGATTACGAGCAACCAGTGGCTAAAACGAGCAGGCGTTCTATGACGAATGATTCGAGTATCATTGCTAATCTCAATCTTACTCATCTTTGCCTCCTTTTTTATCTTCTTCTTCAAATTCATGGTGATGATCTTCTACATCTTCTTCAACGTTTGGACCTACAGCTAAGTAGTGACCAATTTCAGCAAGCGCTAAACCACCCATTGCCACAGCGGCTACCGGTTTCAATACATCTTTCCAAAGGGTGACGGTTAGGTCAACTTTTGGATCTTTTGGAAGACCAGAATAAAGTTCAGGTTTATCCGCATGGTGTAATACATACATTACGTGTGTACCACCTACGCCTTCAGGGTCGTAGATACCTGCGTTTTCGTAACCACGTGATTTTAAGTCAGCAACACGTTGTTCTGCGTAGAGTTTCATCTCTTCTTTAGAACCAAAACGAATTGCACCGGTTGGACATGTTTTCACGCAAGCCGGTTCTTGGCCTACAGAAACACGATCCACACAAAGGGTACATTTGTATACACGGTTGTCTTCTGGGTTCATACGTGGAATGTTGAACGGACAACCTGCGATACAGTAACCACAACCGATACATTTATCAGATTGGAAATCCACAATACCGTTTGCATATTGGATAATTGCGCCTGGTGCAGGACAAGCTTTTAAACAGCCTGGTTCTGAACAGTGCATACAACCATCTTTACGGATTAACCATTCTAAACGATCATTTTCTTCAACTTCGTTAAAGCGCATTACCGTCCATGCTTTTGCATTGAGATCTACTGGGTTATCGTAGATCCCCACACATTGAGCATTAACATCAGAACGGATGTCATTCCACTCTGAACAGCCCACCTGACAGGCTTTACACCCGATACAGGTGGATACATCGATTAATTTTGCTACTTCAACTTTATGATCACGCGCTTGAGGTGCTGGTGTTAAACCAGACGTAGCGGAGACCTTGATAATGTCTTGCGATTGAACGCCTTGACCACTTCCTGCCATATTATGCCTCCGCTTTCTCAATGTTTACCAAGAATGTTTTATATTCTGGTGTTTGAGTGACTGCTTCACCCCAAGATGGTGTTAAGGTGTTGGTGGAGAAACCACGATTACCTTTACCATTTAAGGCTTTCATGTTCCAGTGAATTGGAATACCCACGTGATGTACGGTACGTCCGTCGACTTCTAAATCTTTCAAACGTTTTGTTACCACTGCAACGGCTTTAATGTAGCCACGGCGAGAAGTAATTTTTACCATATCACCTTTTTGGATGCCTTTTTCTGCTGCTAATTTCTCACCAATTTCCACGAATTGTTGAGGTTGGGCGATGATATTTAACGCAGATTGAGCAGTCCAACTGTGGAAGTGCTCGGTCAAACGATAAGTGGTTGCCACATAAGGGAAATCTTTGTTTGAACCGATAAATTCACGGTCTTCTTTATAAATACGAACAGTCGGATCAGAGACGACACTTGGGTGTAGTGGGTTAGTGTCAATCGGACTTTCAATTGGTTCATAGTGTTCAGGCATAGGACCATTCGCAATTTTATCTACAGCGAATAGACGGCCAACACCTTCTGCAGACATAATAAACGGACCTGCATCAGAACCTGGTGGTTGTGTGCCATAGTCAGCGACATCTAACCAGTTCCAGTTTTTACCATTCCATTTGATTAATTGACGGTGTTTATCCCAAGGATTACCGTTAATATCAAGTGAAGCACGACTGTAAAGGATACGACGGTTTGCCGGCCATGCGAAGCCCCAACCTAATGTACAACCTAAACCAGATGGGTCAGAGTTGTCACGGTTTGCGGTTTGGTTACCTTTTTCAGTCCATTGACCCACATAGATCCAGTTACCTGATGAGGTTGTACCGTCATCACGTAAGTGAGCGAATCCGTTAAGTAATTGACCTTTTTTATACATGACGTTGCCATCAGCATCGAGAAGATCAGCAAGCGCGTAACCATTCAATTCTTTCGCTAATTCTACAGAACTTGGTGAATGCGGTTGAGCATAGTTCCAAGTCATCGCTTCGAAAGATTCGATACCACGACCACCTTCTTTTTGATAAAGGTGATGCATTTCTTCACGAATCATAGAAAGAATTTCAACATCTGGTAACGCTTCACCTGGTTGGTCACAGCCTTTCCAGTGCCATTGAGCCCAACGACCAGAGTTAGCAATAGAACCATCTTCTTCTGCGAAACAGGTGGTTGGTAAACGGAATACTTCAGTTTGAATATCTGCTGGATTCACATTGTTTGATTCACCAAAGTTTTTCCAGAATTCAGAAGATTCAGTTTGAAGCGGATCCATCACGATTAAGAATTTCAATTTGCTCATACCTGCAACAGTTTTGTTTTTGTTCGGTAATGAGTTTAATACGTTGAAACCTTGTAAAATCCAACCGTTCAATT
>CBCSVJ010000165.1:0-3553 GCA_965143545.1 uncultured Haemophilus sp.
TGAAGAAGGTAAACATAAAGCGAAATTAGGCGATACCTACGGTAAATAATCTATAAATTAAAGGCGACAGGCGAAGGCTTGCCGCCTTTTTTATTACAAAAACAACTGAATTTTTAACCGCACTTTAAAAGGAGATAATGTGATGAAATTGAATAAATTAACCATTATGTTAGGCGCGGCAGTTATGGCAAATGCAGCATTCGCAAATCAAACTTGTGAAGCCCCCTATCGTTCAGCCCTCCCCGCTTATACTTATAAATTAGACAAAGTACTCGAAGTCAACGGACGCCAAGGCATTACCACTGATGGTAAATATTTATATGTATCGGGTAGTAAAACGCTCGCCAAATACGATATGGATGGAAAACTGATTAAAGAAAATAAAGATCCTTTTGTCGGCTATCAAAAAGAAGCCAATCACATTGGCGACATTGATATCTACAACAATGAACTTTATGTTTCCTCCGAATGGTTTGATGCTGGCGTAGGTAAAAATATTCAAATTGCGATTCACGATCCCGAAACCCTCGCATTAAAAAGATCAGTTGATTTTAATCCTGAGTCAGGTCAAGTCGAAGTTTCCGGCATCACCGTAGATACCGTTCACAATTCAGTTTGGATGGCATCTTGGGTTGGTGAAGAAAGTGGCCGTTATTTATATGAATACGATCTTTCAACCGGTAAATATAAACGTAAAGTGCATTTACAACCTGTTCCACAATGGATTCAAGGCGTTTATGCCTATAACGGTGATCTCTACGTCACATCTGATGATGGTACGGCAGATGAAAAAGAACCCGATCATATTTATCGTGTAGAAATTTCAGATAAAAATAATGAAGCTCGCGTTGTTTTAGAAAAAACATTGAATGACATTCGAGATGTCGGCGAAGTCGAAGGCTTGAATGTGAATCCGAAAACGAAACAACTGCTTGTCCATGCAAACCGAGGCAAACAAATTGTGTTAGGGATGCCAAAAGGATTTTATCCAGGATATGACCGTGAAATTAGTGAAATCTATTTTTACGACATGAAACCAAGATGTAATAAGTAAATCAAGGAGAACACACCATGAAACTCAAAACTTTAGCGCTTTCTTTATTAGCTGCAGGCGTACTTGCAGGATGTAGCGCACACTCTTCTGTGGACACTATGAAATCAGACAAAATTATCATTGCTCACCGTGGTGCAAGTGGTTACTTACCAGAGCACACACTTGAGTCCAAAGCGCTTGCATTTGCACAGCACGCAGACTACTTAGAACAAGACTTAGCGATGACAAAAGATGGTCGTTTGGTTGTTATCCATGACCACTTCTTAGACGGTTTAACTGATGTCGCGAAAAAATTCCCAAATCGTCATCGTAAAGATGGTCGTTACTACGTAATCGACTTCACCTTAAAAGAAATTCAAAGTTTAAATATGACTGAAAACTTTGAAACTAAAGATGGTAAACAAGTTGCAGTATATCCAGGCCGTTTCCCACTTTGGAAATCACACTTCAAAATCCATACTTTTGAAGATGAGTTAGAATTCATCCAAGGTTTAGAAAAATCGACTGGTAAAAAAGTGGGTATCTATCCTGAAATCAAAGCACCTTGGTTCCACCACCAAAATGGCAAAGACATTGCAGTTGAAACCCTTAAAGTGTTGAAAAAATACGGTTACGACAAGAAATCAGACATGGTTTACTTACAAACCTTCGACTTCAATGAGTTAAAACGTATCAAAAACGAATTGCTACCAAAAATGGGCATGGATTTAAAACTTGTTCAATTAGTGGCATACACCGACTGGCATGAAACTGAAGAAAAAGATGCGAAAGGCAAATGGGTGAACTATGATTACGATTGGATGTTCAAACCAGGTGCAATGGCAGAAGTCGTGAAATATGCTGATGGTGTTGGTCCAGGCTGGTACATGTTAGTGGATAAAGAAAAATCTAAACCAGGTAACATTGTGTACACCCCATTAGTGAAAGAACTCGCACAATACAAAGTGGAATTACACCCATACACTGTGCGTAAAGATGCGTTACCTGAATTCTTCACTGACGTAAATCAAATGTACGATGCGTTATTGAATAAATCTGGTGCAACTGGTGTATTCACCGAATTCCCAGATACTTGCGTTGAATTTTTGAAAAAAAAAAAATAATACGTAAGTAAAAGTAATAAAAAGAGCGGTCAAAATTCGGTTTGATTTTTGACTGCTTTTTAACTAAGAGTATTAACATAATAATATACAATTAAAAATTAATACTATAATTCTTTCTCTATGTTATTAAACTGCTAACTAGTATCTTCCAAAATTAGTTGTAGTGTAATAACGATTAAGTATTAATATTGTAGCCTATAACATAAAATTTCGTCTCAAAATATATGAACTTTAATAGAATACAGCGAACCTTATCATTACCATTTAGGGAAAAAATAAAAAATGACCATTGAAGTTGCACTTTTTAGTATCCCAGCAATCATTATTATGATGTTAAAATCGCTGAAGTATTTAGATGATACTTTTGGCAATGGTAGCATTGCAAAACAAATTCCTAAATTCTTACAAAATTTTAAAATGCAAAGAAAAGTATCATCTTTTCTTGTGAATTCAATTCTCCTCACTGATATTATTTATGGAAAAAAAATTATTTCCGTTAGATCATTTGTATCTTCATGCATCATAAGCTCTTCATGGGTTTTGATATTGTTATCTTATTCGTATTTCTCTAAACAATGGATTTTATCAACCCCTGTCACACCTATAATATATAAATTCCTTTGGTTCTTCCTGATTGGAATAGTAATTGATTATGTTTCATCTTGCATCACCCGTTGGTTATTTAATAGACATATAAACTCTAGTGTAAGTCAACAAATATTAGTTGTAATTTTAAATACTCTTATTTCAATAACAATTTTTGTTTTCTTTTATACCACTATAAAAGAACTGATCATCACTCAAGAATTCTCTTTTGATTCATTTTACAATAACTTAAGAACCTGGATATCTGAACCTATGGAGATTAATATATTACTTAAGTTTATTACAGATGCTTACTTAATAGATAAAGGAGACGGTTCATTTGATATTATAAATGGAAATACAGAAGTGTTTTTTGCATTTCCTGAAGGAATAATGTTTTTATCGAGTTTATTAACCTCACTATGGTCTTGGGTATTTCTTGTAGCATTGTTAACTAATCAATTAACATACTATTTAGATAAAAGTAAGGATTTTTTATTACAGCAGTCAAATATAGAAAGTAAACCTATACTTACTTTAGGTATGATAATTACAATTTTATTAGCTCCAGTATGGATATTCCTATACCTTTTAATTTTATTTTTGGGACTCATCTAAGTCATTAACAAACATAAAAACCGACTGTTCCTAGTCGGTTTTTTATTATTAAGTTTTTATATCTTAATAACAAAAAAAGCTTGCTGTTTATCTCAGCAAGCCCTTTAAAATCCTGCTATTACGCGAACTGCTTTTTATTCTCTAAATAGCGTTTTGCACATTCTGCTGCAGCAACTAAGCCACCTGCCATCAT
>CBCSVJ010000166.1:0-3549 GCA_965143545.1 uncultured Haemophilus sp.
GATAACAATGGCGTTACCATTAAAAATGGTCCTAGCATGACTCAAAATGGTATCAATGCAGGTAATAAACAAATTACCAATGTTGCGCCAGGGCGCATTGCAGCAGACAGTACTGATGCGGTGAACGGTAGTCAATTACATGAAGTAAAAGCTGACATGAATAACAAGATCAACCACTTAAATGGTCAAGTGAACAAGTTAGGTAAACGTGTCAATGCAGGTACAGCGAGCGCGTTAGCAGCGTCTCAATTGCCACAAGCTTACATTCCAGGTAAGAGCATGGTATCTGTGGCAGCGGGTAATTACCAAGGTCAAAATGCAGTGGCGTTAGGTATGTCACGTATTTCAGATAATGGTAAGATTATTATTCGTTTAGCCGGTACGAGCGATACTCAAGGTAAAGTGGGTGTAGCAGTTGGTGCAGGTTACCACTGGTAATTTATCGTAAATAAACAAAAGGCATGGGGAACCATGCCTTTTTTGTTACCAAAAGTGCGGTCGATTTTCGATCTATTTTTCGTATAATAGAAAGAACTTAACTCGGAGAAGAATATGATTATCGGACCTTATATTAATGCTCTGGCGATTATTAGTGGCGCAGTTATTGGCTCACTGCTAGGTGGACGAATCCCAGAACGTTTACGCACTAATTTAACCTTGATCTTTGGTCTGTGTTCTATGGGCATGGGCATTGTGATGGTAGCGAAAACGACAAATATGCCTGCAATGATTTTATCGGTGTTATTGGGTACGATTATTGGCGAGTTGCTTTTATTAGAACACGGAATTAATAAGCTTGCCTCATCGGCGAAAGGTCTTGTTGAAAAGATGTTCCCTGATACACCAAGTAGCATGCATAGCCAAGAAGAGTTCTTGTCTAAATTTGTTGCGATTGTGATTTTATTTTCATTTAGTGGAACAGGTATTTTCGGGGCGATGAATGAAGGGATGACAGGTGATTTTGATATCCTTATTGTGAAATCCTTTCTAGATTTTTTCACCGCGATGATCTTTGCTACATCGCTTGGTATTTCTGTAGCAAGTATTTTTGTGCCACAAACATTGGTCCAAGTGATTTTAGCTTATTCTGCAGTGTTTATTATTCCTTTCGTAACACCTGAAATGCGGGGTGATTTTGCGGCAGTAGGCGGTATGTTAATGATTGCGGCAGGCTTTCGCATTTGTAATATCCAAATGTTCCATGTGGCGAATATGTTGCCGGCTCTTTTCCTTGCCATGCCAATTTCTCATTTCTGGAGTACCTTTTTCTAAAAAATAGGCGTGCATAACGCCTATTTCTTTTTCTGACAATGTGGGCAATAAAAGCTATTACGTTGCCCAATAATCATACTTTCAATCTTAGTGCCACATTTTGGACAAGGTTTGTCTTTGTTTCCATAAACCAACAATTCCTGTGCAAAATAACCGGGGCGACCATCAGGTTGTAAGAAATCTTTTAATGTTGTTCCACCTTGTGTAATGGCTTTTGCTAATACATTTTTAATCGTTTCAACGAGCAAGGCACATTGGTTCCGGGTGAGGTTTTCGGCTAATTTCATGGGGTGTAAACCACATAAAAAGAGCGTTTCATTGGCATAAATATTTCCTACGCCCACAACGACAGCATTATCCATTAAAAAGGTTTTAAGTGCGGTCGATTTTTTGCGTGATTTTTTAAAAAGGTATTCGGCATTAAATTCATCTGAAAGTGGTTCAGGGCCAAGTTTTAGGAAAAGATGAAAGTCGTCTAAGCTTTTAGTCCATAACCACGCACCAAAGCGTCTCGGGTCGTTATAACGCAGTAATTTGCCATTATTCATCACAATATCAAGGTGATCGTGTTTATCAATAGGACTGTCATGAGGCACAATTCGAACGGAGCCAGACATCCCTAAATGGCCAATGATGTAACCTTTTTCTGTGTGAATAATTAGATATTTCGCACGACGAGAAGTATCCAAAATTTTGACGTTTTTGAGCGTGGTTAATTCTGGAGAAACAACCCAGCGTAATTGTGGTTGGCGCACTACAATTTTTTCAATGGTAAAACCTTTCAAATAGGGGCTGACACCGCGTAGGGCAGTTTCGACTTCAGGAAGTTCAGGCATAGATAATCTCGGCAATGAATTTGTGGTATAAAAAAACCCGAGCAATGTCGGGCTTTTTTTAAATCAGCAAAATTATTTGATTTTTGCTTCTTTATAGATAACGTGTTTACGCACTACTGGATCAAATTTTTTGATTTCCATTTTTTCAGGCATATTACGTTTGTTTTTATCAGTTGTGTAGAAGTGACCAGTCTCTGCTGTAGAAACTAAACGGATTTTCTCACGAGCGCCTTTAGCTGCCATGTTTTAGCTCCTTAGATTTTTTCGCCACGAGCACGGATTTCAGCTAACACTGCATCAATGCCTTTTTTATCGATAATACGCATACCTTTCGCAGTTAAACGTAAGGTTACGAAACGGTTTTCACTTTCAACCCAGAAACGGTGAGTGTGAAGGTTTGGAAGAAAACGACGACGTGTCGCATTCAACGCGTGTGAGCGGTTGTTACCCACAGCTGGACGCTTGCCTGTTACTTGACAAACTCTAGACATAATAATCTCCAATAATTTAAATATAAGCTCGAGCTTATGGTTCGGATAATGAAGCTTAAAACTAAGCTTGCTTCCTCGTCAGGTCGCAGTATCCGACCCACTTACTATATTAAAGGTCGCAAATTATACTGACTTTATTTTCATTTCTCAAGTCTAAAAGCGATTTTTCCGTCTTTAAATAGAAATGAACGATAAAAAAATCATCAAATTCCCTAAAACTATAACAGATTATGCTCTGCAAAAGAATAACAAGTGCCTTTGCCGACAATAAAATGATCCAAAATACGAATATCCATTAACTCGGCAGCCTCAATAATTTTTTGTGTGATCATTTTGTCAGAATAGCTTGGTTCTGCCAGACCAGAAGGGTGGTTGTGAGCCAAAATTAAGGCGGCTGCATTGCAGTAAAGGCTTTCTTTGATGATTTCACGAGGATAAACATTCGTCACATTAATTGTGCCTAAAAATAACCGCTCTTTTTTAATCAAACGATGTTGATTATCTAAAAATAACACCATAAAAATTTCACGTTCTTCGTGATGAAGCTCTGTTTGAAGATAAAGTTTTACCGTGGATGTGTCGCTAAATACATGTTCTATTAGCAATTCTTGTTTGAGATAGCGTTTGGTCATTTCTGTGGTGGCTTGTAGTTGAATAAACTGCGTAATGCCTAATCCTTTTACTTTGCAAAAGGCTTCTTTATCAGCACTTAATAAGGCTCGAAGGGATCCAAAATGTTGCAGCACGCTATGTGATAATTCCATGACAGGGCAACCTTTAATCCCTGTACGTAAAAAAATAGCGAGTAATTCGTGATCTTCTAGGGCTTCAACACCATATTTCAACAATTTTTCACGAGGCATTAAAGGAGAGTTTGTCTGCATATTAATTAATGAAAAGAAAAAAGTGCGGTCAATTTTCATGATGTTTTTAGGCATTGCGAATTGTCT
>CBCSVJ010000167.1:0-3534 GCA_965143545.1 uncultured Haemophilus sp.
CACAACTTGCTGAGCAATTAGAGAGTTGGAAAAATGATGGTCGTGATGTGTGCCTGCTTATTGGCGGGCCAGAAGGCTTATCTCCTGAATGCAAAGCGGCAGCAGAACAAAGTTGGTCCCTGTCACCACTCACACTGCCCCATCCATTAGTGCGAGTTGTCGTGGCAGAAAGTTTATACCGCGCGTGGTCACTGACGACAAACCACCCTTATCACAGAGAATAACGTATTACATTACCGATGAATTTAAAAAAATTCTTTTCTGCACCAACCAATGAACCGATCCGCGATAAAAAAGCGGAACGGAACTTGTTTGCACGTCGAACATTGGTAGCATTCATCGGTATTTTAGCCCTAAGCGGTGTGCTATTTGCTAATATTTACCATCTCCAAGTGGTGAATTACGACATGTACCAAACTCGCTCAAATGGTAACCGTATTAAATTACTTCCGCTTCCTCCTACTCGCGGATTAATTTACGACCGTTACGGCGAGTTACTGGCAGAAAACCTCACTTTTTTCGGTTTATATATCGTGCCAGAAAAAACAGAAAATTTAGACCGCACTTTTGAAGAATTGCGCTATGTTGTGGGACTCACTGATGAAGACATTGAGCATTTCAAAAAAGAGCGCCGTCGTGGTACACGCTATACGCCGATTTTACTCAAACCAAGCTTAACGGAAGAACAAATTGCCCGTTTTGCAGTAAACCAGTATAAATATCCAAGCCTTGATGTACGTCCTTATTTCAAACGAAATTACCTATATGGCGAAGCCATGACTCATATTTTGGGTTATGTTGGACGCATTAATGACCGAGATGTTGAGCGCCTAAAAAAAGAAGAAAAATTTGCTAACTACTCCGGTTCTACGGACATGGGGAAACTGGGTATTGAACGTTATTACGAAGAACAACTCCATGGTACAACCGGTTTCGAAGAGGTTGAAATTAATAACCGTGGTAAAGTTATTCGTAAACTACGTGAACAACCAGCCTCCGCGGGTAAAAGTATTCATCTAACTATCGATTTTACCCTTCAACGCTATATTATGTCGCTCCTTTCAGGTCAAAAAGGCGCTGTTGTGGTGCTTGACCCGAAAGATAACAGTGTATTAGCGATGGTTTCAACACCAAGCTACGATAATAATTTATTCGTCGATGGCATTTCTTCCAGTGATTACAAACGTTTACTCGAAGATCCTACTCGACCACTTTACAGTCGTGCGACACAAGGCGTGTACCCGCCTGCCTCTACTGTAAAACCATTCGTTGCTGTTGCGGCATTAACTGAAGGGGTGATTACCCCTAATACCACGATTTTTGACCCGGGTTACTGGACATTACCAAACTCAACAAAACGTTTCCGAGATTGGAAAAAAACAGGGCATGGTTATACAGATTTAAACAAAGCCATTACTGAATCATCGGATACCTTCTTCTATCAAACTGCCTTTAATTTAGGTATTGATCGTTTTTCCATGTGGATGAAACGTTTTGGGTTTGGTATGCCAACAGGTATTGAAATTCAAGAAGAAGCCACGGCCAATATGCCGAGTAAAGAATGGAAACAAAAACGTTATAAAAAACCGTGGGTGCAAGGCGATACAATCTCAGTGGGGATTGGTCAAGGTTATTGGACAGCGACACCATTACAAGTGGCAAAAGCCACCTCGATTGTGGTCAATAACGGTAAAATTCATACGCCACATTTAATGAAATCCGTTGAAGGTGCCACCATTGAGCCGTATCAAGACCCGCTTTTATATGAAGATATTACCGATCCGAAACAAGCTTATTGGGATGCGGCTAAGCGCGGCATGTTCAATGTGGTGAATTCAGGTGCAGGGACAGGACGAAAAGCCTTTGTCGGTACGAATTACCACGTAGCTGGGAAATCCGGTACAGCACAAGTGTTCAGCTTAAAGGAAAACCAAAAATATAATGCAGCGGGATTGAAAAAAGAATTACATGACCATGCTTGGTTTACGGCTTATGCGCCTTATGAAGATCCGAAATTAGTTGTGACGATTATTTTAGAAAACGCGGGTGGTGGTTCAAGTAATGCAGCACCAATTGCACGGCAAATTATGGATTTCTACTTGAATAAACGCTTGCCACAAATTGAACGTCAAGAAAATGCTGAAAAAGAGAAAAAGACGGACCAAACTGATTTAGATGCGCCAGCACTAGAATCTCAACCAAGTGAGAATGAATAATGGAAGAAAAAGTGCCTTTATGCCTGCGATTATGGCAACGCTTACATATTGATTTTTTATTATTTATTGGATTAGCTGCTATTACAGCCTATGGCATGCTTGTGCTTTATAGTGCATCCGGCGCCAGTGAAGTGATGTTCCAAAATCGTATTATTCAGGTCATATTAGGTTTTGCTGTCATGATGATTATGGCGCAACTCCCCCCTAAATTTTATCAGCGACTCGCCCCTTACTTATACTTGGTGTGGTTTATCATGCTGATCTTGGTTGATGCTATCGGAACAACCAGTAAAGGGGCACAACGTTGGTTAGATCTTGGCTTTATTCGCTTTCAGCCTTCTGAAATTGTCAAACTCGCGGTACCATTAATGGTTGCGGTATATTTAGGTAGTCGTCCACTACCACCGAAAATGAGCGAAACCTTTATTGCTATCGCCATGATTATTGTGCCAACTTTACTTGTAGCTATTCAACCAGACTTAGGCACGTCAATTCTGGTTAGTGCATCAGGCCTATTCGTGGTATTCTTAGCCGGGATGAGTTGGTGGCTAATTCTTGCTGCAGTAGTTGGCTTAGCGGCATTTATTCCGATCATGTGGATGTATTTAATGCATGACTACCAACGCATGCGTGTATTAACCTTACTTGACCCCGAGAAAGATCCACTTGGGGCGGGTTACCATATTTTGCAATCCAAAATTGCCATCGGTTCAGGCGGTATATCTGGCAAAGGATGGATGCAAGGGACACAATCCCAATTAGAATTTTTGCCTGAACCACACACTGATTTTATTTTTGCCGTGATGAGTGAAGAACATGGAATGGTCGGTTTTCTTATTCTGATGGCAATTTATTTGTTTATTATTATCCGTGGCTTAATAATTGCGGTAAATGCAGAAACCTCTTTTGGGCGTATTCTTGCTGGTGCAACCACACTGATATTCTTCGTTTATGTCTTCGTGAATATTGGTATGGTGAGTGGCATTTTGCCTGTTGTAGGGGTGCCTTTACCACTCTTTAGCTACGGCGGTACCTCATATGTCGCCATCATGGCAAGCTTTGGTTTAGTGATGTCCATTCATACTCACAAACCTCGCTTTATGAAAGGGAACTAATTTCCCTTTTGGCTTTCTTATGAAGAGCACCGATAATCTTGAAAGTAATAAGTATGACATTAAAAAACATCTTAAAAACGACCGCACTTTTCACCTTGATAAGCAGCTCAAGTTTCTCTGCTTTTGCCGATACTCAAAAAATGTATGGTATTCAAGGGGATTCGCTATCGATTACCACGACCGTTCAAGCCCCACAAAGCTAT
>CBCSVJ010000168.1:0-3511 GCA_965143545.1 uncultured Haemophilus sp.
TAAGCATAAAATTGCACCAACCTTATCGCCATCTAAAACGGTAGAAGGGTTTGTTGGTGGAGTATTAAGCGCAAGTTTATTAGGGATGTTGCTTCATTGGCTGACACCATTTAATGCATGGCAAGCCTTTTTAATGAGTCTGTTAATTTGCCTAATGGGATTCTTAGGAGGGCTCGTGATGTCAGCAATGAAACGCAGTATGGGGGTGAAAGACTGGGGGAATATGATCAGTGGCCATGGTGGTATTTTAGACCGTATGGATTCACTGTGTTTCTCCGCACCAATTTTCTTCCATGTGGTGCGCTATTTCTGGGCATAGTTATAAATCATGAAATAAAAATAGAGCGGTTAATTAACCGCTCTTTTTTATTATTGACGATAAGTCTCTAAGAATCGTGCCAATTTGCCAATTGCCTCTTCTAATTGACCGGTATAAGGAAGTGTTACCACACGGAAGTGATCCGGTGAATGCCAGTTAAAGCCTTTACCATGAACAAGAAGCACTTTCTCTTTACGTAATAAATCGAGCACAAATTTTTCATCACTATGAATGTTGAATTTTTGGATGTCGAGTTTCGGGAACATATACATCGCCCCCATTGGTTTTACGCAACTAATGCCCGGGATTTGAGTAATTAAATCATAGGCTTTATTGCGTTGTTCCAGTAAACGACCACCCGGTTGAACAAATTCATTAATACTTTGATAGCCACCTAATGCCGTTTGAATCGCGTGTTGCATTGGTACGTTTGCACATAAACGCATAGACGCCAGCATATCCAAGCCTTCAATATAGCCTTTAGCATGTTGTTTTGGCCCATTTAAAATCATCCAACCTTGACGGAAGCCCGCAACACGATACGCTTTTGATAAACCATTGAATGTAATGGTTAATACATCTGGTGCAAGAGCAGCAATATGATGGTGGACAGCACCATCGTAGAGAATTTTGTCATAAATCTCGTCTGCAAAAATAATCAGATTATTTTCACGTGCAACTTGGATAATTTCTTCGAGTAACTCTTTGCTATAAACCGCACCTGTTGGGTTGTTCGGGTTGATCACGACGATAGCTTTGGTTTTGGCATTGACTTTTGCGCGAATATCATCAATAGCAGGGAACCAACCCGCTTCTTCATCACATAAATAATGTACTGCATTTCCGCCCGCTAACGTCACCGCCGCTGTCCATAATGGATAGTCTGGCATTGGAACTAAGACTTCATCACCATCATTGAGAAGAGCTTGCATGGACATGGTAATCAATTCAGATACACCATTCCCGATGTACACATCGTTTACTGTCGCATCATGAATACCTTTAGATTGATAGTATTGCACGATAGCCTTACGTGCTGAATATAACCCTTTGGAATCGCAATAACCTTGTGCAGAGGGTAGGTTGCGGATAACATCAACTAAAATTTCATCAGGCGCTTCAAAACCAAATGGGGCAGGGTTGCCGATATTAAGTTTTAAGATTTTGTTGCCTTCTTCTTCTAGGCGCAAAGCTTCTTTGTGAACCGGTCCACGAATATCGTAGCAAACGTGTTCTAATTTGTCTGATTTCGGAAAAGATCTCATTAGTAACATCCTATGATAATTAGATTTTCATTCAAAAATTACGTCTAATTTACGCTTAAATTCTTATCTTGAAAAGATTTAATAAAAAAATTTTTTGAATGTATTAAAGTGCGGTAGAATATGGGCTAATTTTTTGTGTGTTTTATTATTTTTCATGGGCCCTTTAGAACAAGCTAAATCTGAGCTAATTCGCCAGTTTGAAACCTTGGCGACAACTGATCAGCAACCTGCTATTGCACGTCTTCAGACGAAGATGAAATTGGGTGTTGATCTTTTGGTATGGATGAAGGGGCAACTTGTTTATCCACAATTTTATTTACGTTTTCGTGATGAAGCTAAAACCGTCGCAGCGGTGGGGAAAGTGCGGTCATTTTCAGATGTGAATTTGGCACAGCAATTTATCCAAGAGCACAATTTCCCTTTAGTCGGTGGTTTACAGTTTCAAGGTGAAAGCCAGTTTATTTTGCCTCAAGTTTTAATTGAACAACAACATGGCGAGACTGAGATTTCAGTTTTTGTTGAAGCAAATGAGCTTGATCTAGCAAAAGCGGTATTGAATTCATTTGAAAAAACGACCGCACTTTTACCACTTAATCAATTAACCATCGAAAGCATGATGCCAAAAGCCAACCAAGAAGCTTGGTGTGACTGGGTCAATCAAGCACTCGCTCGCATTCGACAAGGTGAATTAACCAAGCTTGTGTTAGCAAATGAAACAGTGTTTGGTCTTCAGAGTAAGTTAAACGGAAAAGATTTTCTTGCAGCAAGCCAAGCAAAAAATATCGGTTGTTACCATTTTTTATGGGCAGATAATGCTGAACACTGTTTTGTAGGTTCGACGCCTGAACGCTTATTCGCACGAGATGATCGTCAGTTATTTACGGAGGCGCTTGCGGGCACAGCACCTGTTAGTGATAATCCAAGTGAAAATGATGAACGTGCGAATTGGCTGTTAAATGATGAAAAAAACCTCAATGAAAATTGGTTAGTAGTTAAAGATATTTCACAAAATATCAGTCACTTAGTGGAACAAATTACCGTTGATGATGTTGCATTAAAGTCATTACGCAAAGTGCAGCATTTGATTCGAAAAATGCAAGCAAAATTGACCGCACTTTGTACGGATGCCGATTTACTGAAGGCGATTCATCCAACGGCAGCGGTATCAGGTTTACCACAGCAACAAGCGAAGAAAGCGCTGGCTGAAATTGAAACTTTTGATCGTAGTTGGTATGCCGGAACATTAGGCGTGATGAGCCAAAATCTCTCAGAATTTTGTGTTACTATTCGTTCGGCTTTTATTGAAGAAAACCAAGTACGTGTATTTGCTGGTGCCGGTATTGTGGAAGGCTCACAACCTGTAGAAGAGTGGTTAGAAATTGAACGTAAAGCGGCAGGGCTGATTTCCCTGTTTGCAGAGAATAACGGAGAATAAGAAGAATGTCTGTAAGCGTATTTAATCGTTGTTGGTCAAAGGTGATCTTAGAAACCTTGGTTCGCCAAGGCGTGAGTCACTTTTGTATTGCGCCTGGTTCACGCTCAACACCTTTAACGCTAGAAGCTGTGCGTTTACAAAATGCTTCTCGTGCAACGTGCCATAGTCACTTTGATGAACGCGGTTTAGGCTTTTTTGCGTTGGGGATTGCAAAATCTACGCAAGCACCTGTTGCCGTGATTGTCACCTCGGGCACCGCAGCAGCAAATTTATATCCAGCAATTATCGAAGCTCGTCAAACAGGCGTGAATTTAATTATTCTTACCGCTGATCGCCCACCTGAATTATGGGAGTGTGGGGCGAATCAAGCTATCGTGCAACAAAATATGTTTGCCGATTACCCCGTTGCAAGTGTCAATCTACCGAAACCTCAGGCAGATTATGCAGCAAAATGGTTAATTTCTACGTTAGAACAAGCTTGCTATAAACAAA
>CBCSVJ010000169.1:0-3505 GCA_965143545.1 uncultured Haemophilus sp.
CCTTCTGCTGGCGCAATAACTGGCGTACCTGGTGAAACAGCAAAGTCGACCCCTTTATGCGGACGCACACGCCCTGTTACCGGATGGCGACGATTTGGGTTAAATGGTGACGAAATACGCGCTTGACGTTGCAATGGATAACGCGCAAAGCCTTTACCAAGAGTTTCCCCTTGCTTATCGTAGTAACGACCATTGGCGGCTTGAATACCATAATAGCTCTTACCATCCGCCATAATGTGAATCGCTTCAACGTTACCTTGCCCCGTTAATTTATCGCCTAAATATTCGCGAGACACTAAAATCGCAAATTTAGTCCCTTTACTGAGTTTTTGGAGACTCACCTGCCACTGTAACGCAGAACTTAATTGGCTGATTTGACGACCATCCAAACCTAAATCACGTAAACTTGAAGCAAAGGATCCGTTAATCGTGCCTTTTAGCACTTCTTTCTTCCAGATACTTTTCTTCTCTAGAATTTGGCGTTTAAACTTACCGTCTTCCGTGCGTTCATAAATACGTTCTTCTTTTTCAGACACCAACCAGTTTAAATACTCCAGCTGATCTTCTTTATCTAAAATCCAATAGAACTGCTGACCGGCGCGTAAGTTTTTTAATTCAGGATATTCGGCAATTAAATTTTTCGCCGTATCATCTTCTAAACCAGAAAGCTCTAACACGTCTTTTAAAGAGTCGCCACGCACCACGGTATGACTAAATTGATCGGTAATACGCAATGCCTGATCAGCTACATCTAAAATGCCACTGAGCGCATCTTGTGCATCTTTTGGCAAATCAGTTAGCTCATCAAACTGTGGTTTAATTTCATCTACTTCATCATCTTTGGCTTGAAGATCATCATCGTAAGAAGTCGCATCTTCCGTATTCGCATTCTGCTTAGTTTCAGGATGTTCGCCTGCTTGAGTTTGTTGCTTATCTGATTCTGTTTTTTCAGGTGTAAGGGATTGATATTGAACGTTATCCACCATCTCTGGCTCAAGATTACTTTGCAAAGAAGGATCATAATCAGCGGTATCTTTAAAAGCGAGGAAAATACCCGTTAAAATAAGCAAAAGTGCGGCAAAAAAAATCGCCGCTTTTATACGGGATTTTCGTTTCCGTCGATCTCTAGCTAATTTAACGTGTTGCAAAATAGATACCTTTAAAATGAATAAAAAGCTTTTCGCTCTTCAGACTACAAACTCTAAAAAAAATTCATTTTACCCTAAAAATGTCAAATCTTATGCCTAAATATTAGGCATAGTCAGAATTTCTTGAGAAAAACAAGGAAATGAGCTATTTTAGTGAGCCATTTTTAAAGGGGGGATTATGCAGATTCACGCCATTCAACCAGCCCAACCAACACCATTAATTACGCTGAAAAATATCAATGTGGTCTTTGAACAAAAGACAGCATTACGGGATATTAATTTCAGCATTTATCCTAATTCAATTATCACCATTGTAGGCCCAAATGGTGGGGGGAAATCGACCCTCTTGAAAACCTTATTAAAATTACAACCGCCGACATCCGGTGAGGTGATTTATAGCACCAATGTCAGAATTGGCTATGTCCCACAAAAAATTCACCTCGATCACAGCTTACCAATGACGGTTGAGCGTTTTCTGGCACTCAAAAAAGGTGTTAAAACGCAAGAAATATCAACCGCACTTGAGCAACTCTCTATCACTCATTTGAGAAAAAATAATATGCAAAAACTCTCAGGTGGGGAAATGCAACGCGTGTTATTAGCTCGTGCGATTTTGAACAAACCCAATTTACTGGTGCTAGATGAACCAACTCAAGGGGTCGATATTAATGGTCAAGCTGAACTTTATCAGCTGATTCACCGTACTCAACAAGCCTTAAATTGTGCGGTTTTAATGGTTTCCCATGATTTGCATATCGTGATGGCGGACAGTAAAGAAGTGTTGTGCATCAATCAACATATTCGCTGTGCCGGCACACCCGAAAGTTTATCGAATGATCCAACATTTATACGCCTTTGGGGCAACCAAATCTCACAAAATGTGGGCTTTTATACGCACCATCATAATCATCATCATAATATGCACGGTGATGTTTGTAGTTGCAGTGCCAATCCATCTGAATGCCAACAATAAGGAAAAATCATGTTTGAGATTTTATTTCCCGCCTTGCTTACGGGATTACTGCTTTCCTTAATTACCGCACCACTGGGTGCTTTTGTGGTGTGGCGTAAAATGGCTTATTTTGGTGATACCCTTTCCCACTCTGCCTTACTCGGTGTGGCGTTAGGCATTTTCCTACAAATTAATCCTTATGTTGCCATTGTAATTTTGACGATTATTCTCGCCGTATTAATGGTGTGGCTCGAAAGTAACACGCAATTTTCAGTGGATACCCTTTTAGGAATTATCGCACACAGTTGTCTTTCCCTTGGTGTAGTCACGGTTGGCTTACTTAAAAATGTCCGCGTAGACTTAATGAGTTATCTTTTTGGAGATTTGCTTGCCATTAATTTTAACGACTTACCTTACATTGGCGCGGGTGTCGTCATTATATTAGGCACACTACTTTACTTCTGGCAAGCCTTACTCTCCACCACAGTTTCGCCTGAACTGGCTCAAGTGGAAGGCATTAACATTAAAAAAATGCGATTTATTTTAATGATTTTGACCGCACTGACGATCGCATTAAGTATGAAGTTTGTTGGGGCTCTGATTATTACATCACTCTTAATTATTCCCGCCGCAACAGCAAGACGTTTTGCCAAAACACCTGAACAAATGGTGTTTATTGCGATTTTAATCAGTATGCTTTCCGTCGTTGGCGGGTTATTCCTTTCCGCCTTTTATGATACCGCTGCGGGGCCTTCTGTCGTGATTTGTTCCGCATTTTTGTTTTTGTTATCATTACTAAAAAAGGAATATTTATAATCCGCTCCAACCAGTGAAAACCATTTGCACCGCACCTTAAATCTTGATAAAGTGCGGGCAACTTTTGACGATATTTTAGGATAAGAAATGAGCCAAGAATATTTAGATTTTGAATTACCTATTGCTGAACTTGAAGCCAAAATTGAAGCGCTACGTTCAGCATCTGATGACAAAATTGATTTACACGATGAAATTAAACGCTTACAAAAGAAAAGCGATGAATTAACCAAAAAAACCTTTGCAAATCTTGATGCATGGCAGGTTTCTCGTATGGCACGTCACCCAAATCGTCCATACACGCTTGATTATATCGAACATATTTTTACTGATTTCCAAGAACTTGCGGGCGATCGTGCCTTTGCAGATGATAAAGCAATCGTAGGTGGTCTTGCTCGTTTAGATGGTCGTGCGGTAATGATTATTGGTCACCAAAAAGGTCGTACAGTAAAAGATAAAGTAACACGTAACTTTTGTATGCCCGCACCTGAACGCAATCGTAAAGCATTACGTTTAATGCAAATGGCAGAGCGTTTTAACTAACCTAACATTACCTTTATCGACACACCAGGGGCTTACCCGTGCATCGGTG
>CBCSVJ010000170.1:0-3491 GCA_965143545.1 uncultured Haemophilus sp.
AATCACTTCTCTAAATATCAAATAGGCGTTTTATTTTACTAAAACGCCTATTTTCTCACCTAAAGTGCCTACTTTATCCACAATTAATTTCTTCATAGCTTACAAAGAGATCCGACCACTTTGCGAAACTTAAACTTTCTTTACATTGTCTGACATAAAGAAGCACTAGATAAATAATTATTATTAATATAGTAGAAGTTAAAAATGAAATCTCTATCTCATGCCTTTAAGGCAATGCTATTAGCAGGTGCCAGTACCTCTTTAGCACAGATTACCTATGCCCAAAAATCCGCTATTGATACCGAACGAGAAAATATCATCATTTTCTCTCGTCAAGGAGAGGCTCAATTAAATCAAGCTATTCCAAAACTTGAGGCCTTATTTAAGAGGACACACGATATTAAAGTGCGCGATGATTTAATTACACTCTATCTGAGGACGAATCAATCCGCTAAAGCACTTTCACTTTGCGAAAGCTGCGCACCAGCGCAATTTTCCCAAAATGAACTCGAAAATTTAGGCAAAGCCGCTCGAAATGAAAAACAATACGATCGTGCCATTGCATTCTATTCCCAATTGCAAAAGCAATACCCTGATAATCCAAATGGCTGGCTTGGTGGCGCATTAGCTTTCACAGAAACCAAAAACTACAATGCGGCAAAAAATGCACTGAGTGTTTATAAAAAACGTTTTGGACAAGATAACGCCTATCTTGATGCAGAAAGTTATTTACTTGATTTCACCGAACCCGACATGGCTAAACTTGGCCGTTGGCAACGTCAGTTAGAACAAAATCCAAAAAATATCACCTTGATGAGAGAGTTGTATCGTTTAGCATCGAAATACAACCTTCAACCATTACAAGAGAAACTACAAAAAGCCTATCCTGATCAATTCAATCAAAAAGACATGATGTGGTTTGAGCATAGTAAGACGATTACTTCCTCGAAAAATGCGACAACGCCTACACAACAAGAAAAATCATTTAAAGAATTGACCGCACTTTTGGCCAAAATTAATCCAGAGCATCCTTTGTATCAACAAACATTGCAAGATCGTTTTGTAATGGGCGTCCGATTGAATAAATTTGATGAAATAGAGGATAACTTCAATACATTACAGACTCAACCTAATAATGTGCCTGCGTATTTAGAAGAAGCCTTTGGTGATTATTGGGCGGCAAAAGGCTCACCACACAAAGCATTAGCAATTTATCAAGCAATTGAACAGCAAGCCTTAAACAATAAACTTGCTGTGAGTGATAGTTTACTTCATAAACTCTCTCTCACTGCAAGCGATGCGGGCAAATTTGAATTGGCTCAACAATATTTAGAGCGTATGAATTCAAATGTTTATATCAATGACTATACCCGAACATCAAAAATTCTGAATCCAGTCTACGATTCTCGCTATTTTGGTTTGGCTCGTTTAGCATTATGGCGTGGTAACAGCAAATTAGCTCAGCAACTTATTGATGATCGTCTATTTAACAAAACTCCTGGTGATCCATGGGTTATGTTGCAAAAAGCGGAACTTGAGCGAAATCGCGGCAATTATGATGATGCTAAATTATGGGCGGAAAAAGCCGGTTATTTTTTGAGTAAAAATGATCAGCAAGAAGCTCGTAATAACCTGGCTGAAACCGCCTTAAGTCAAAATGATTTACCAACAGTTTCAAAAACGATTGATGCAATGAATGAAGAACAACGTCAGTCAGCGCAATCCCTTATTAAGCATTATGAACAAGCGCATTCTGGCAAAATTGTAGGGAGCGTCGGCATACAGCATCGCACTTCACCAATCAGTTATAGCAATGAAAGTAGTCAAGATTATGCAATTTACACACCGAAAACAGCAAATGGTCACGATCTCTACGTTCATTACTTAGAAACTCGCTCCCCTTATGATAAAGAAAGCCTCTTTTCTCGCCGAATTGGTGTGGGAACAGAGTTCAATTTCTATCCACTCCAATTGAAAATGGAAGGCGGGAAAGGCATTAAGCTTAATGATAAAGCCTATTTCTCTACAGAGGCAAATTACACTCTTAATCAACATTGGTCATTTAATTTAGATGCCAATATTAATGGTAGTGGCACTCCAGTTAAAGCCATCAATAAAGGTGTGTATACCAAAGATATTGGTTTCTCTACCACATATTCCTATTCCGATATTTTCCAAGCTGGGCTAGGTGGTGGCGTCATGAAATTTGATGACGGCAACTTAAGAAAAGAAGCCAATTTCTGGTTGAATCTCAATACATTCAAACATGACCGTTGGGCGCTAACCAACAATTTCAGAGTCGATTACAGCAAAAATAAAACCATTGATTCTGCTGAATATTACAACCCACTAAAAGCGACAAGCTTGGAATTCGGTGCGGATTTAAGTTACTACCAACCACTTAATTATGGCTTAGTCTTAAATCACCACCTGAAAGTCAGCGTAGGTGCTTATAAACAGGCAGAACTTAATCGAGAAAAGATGTGGTCGATTAGCTACGGACATCAATGGCGTATTGGTAAAAAATTTGGCGTATCTTATGAAATCGGGCGTAAAAAGAATATTTACGACGGCAATGCTGAATTCAACAATTTCGGAAATTTAAACTTCTCTATTTATTATTAAATACTTAAGCGGTATAACTTTATGAGATCTCTAAAACATTTTGCAAAAATCATTATTTGCACGCTTTCCCTTTTTTCGGCTTTTGCCTTTGCGCAAGATCGTTATGGCGTATTAGCTTATCACTCTGTTGTAGATGAAAGTGCGGCTGAAAATCAAAAACATTATTTTCCTCAAACGATTTCTGCCCAAATGTTAATTAAACATTTTAATTGGCTAAAAGAAAACGGATACAACGTGATCAGTTGGCAGCAAGTTATCGATGCTGAAAATGGTCAAGGCACATTACCTGATAATGCGGTATTACTAAGCTTCGACGATGGCTATGAAACCATGTATAACGTGGTCTTCCCTCTATTAAAGGCTTATAACTACCCTGCTGTTTTTGCGCCTGTGACAGGCTGGTTGGATACGCCAGCAAATCAAAAAATCACTTATGCCGATAAAATGCTAGATCGTTCTGTTTTTGCCACTTGGTCGCAAGTCAAAGAAATGGAACAAAGTGGGCTCGTTGAAGTTGCCTCACATACTCATAATCTTCATAACGGTATAAATGCCAACCCATCTGGTGGTCAATTGCCCGCTGTGATTGCACCTGAATATAAAAATGGTAAATATGAAACAGAAGATGCCTACAAAAATAGATTGAAATCTGATTTCGCCCATACCGTTCAAACATTAGTCAATCATATCGGTAAGAAACCACGTGTCATGGTGTGGCCTTATGGACAATTTAATGATGTTGCTGTGCAACTTGCACGACAAGCAGGAATGCTACACTATTTCTCATTAGGTGAAAAAATCATCAATAAAGTGGGCGATAAACATATTGGACGCTTATTACTTAATGCAGAAACCTATCTAAATAC
>CBCSVJ010000171.1:0-3482 GCA_965143545.1 uncultured Haemophilus sp.
TGGTGCGGCACCGAGATCCACCACGGTCATTCCCGGTTTAAATAATTTATCCGTTTGTTGAATTTCATCTAACTTAAAGTAAGCACGTGAGCGTAATTTTTGTTTATGTGCTTTCTGAACAAACGGATCTTTAAAATGTTCGTTTAGCCAACGAGAAGAACTCGCCGAACGTTTTTTCTTTCCCATAATCTCTATCTTTTGTACTATTTTTTGTAGTAGTTTCGTCTATATTTGGGTACAATCTGCCAAATTCAAGGCTAGACTTACCCAAAAGTGCTGAAAAACCACATTTTTTCTGACCGCTCTTTTAGGTAATTCATTTTTATTTAAAGGATTCTTATGACAACCTTATCAACAAAACAAAAACAATTTTTAAAAGGGCTTGCTCACCACCTTAGCCCTGTCGTCATGCTTGGCGGTAACGGCTTAACCGAAGGTGTATTAGCCGAAATCGATAATGCGTTAAATCATCACGAATTAATCAAAGTAAAAATTGCTGGCGCAGATCGCGAAACCAAACAATTAATCATTGATGCGATTGTTCGTGAAACCAAATCATCTAACGTTCAAACCATCGGACATATTTTGGTGCTTTATCGACCAAGCGAGGAAGGTAAAATCCAGCTGCCTCGTAAATAATTGTTATCCCCTCAATTTGAGGGGATGTTTTTTAGATGTAATTTACTTCAATAATCTCGAACTCAACCGTTCCACTTGGTGTGGTAATATTCACGGTATCATCCAACTCTTTCCCTACCAAGCCACGAGCAATCGGTGAATTCACAGAAATCAAACCTGATTTAATATCTGCCTCATCATCGCCCACAATTTGGTAAGTAACTTCTTCATCAGTATCAGTATTCACTAATACAACTGTCGCACCAAAAATAACTTTTCCGTTATTTGGTAATTTAGTGACATCGATAACCTGACAATTTGCAAGTTTGCTTTCAATTTCTTGAATACGCCCTTCGCAAAAACCTTGTTGTTCACGCGCAGCGTGATATTCTGCATTTTCTTTTAAGTCACCATGCTCACGTGCTTCAGCAATCGCCTTGATAATTTCAGGGCGACGCTCATTCTTTAAGAAATCTAATTCTTGACGTAATAGCTCCGCACCGCGCACGGTCATTGGAATTTGTTTCATTCTTTTTCCTTGAAATTTGGTAAAAACAAAACCACGACAACGTCTTGCAACCTTGCCGCAGCCAATGAAAAATAAAAAATGATTTACTCTCTTGAGTTCGGAGCTTATTATTATTCGTCTTGAGAAAAATAGCAACCATAACAGAACTAAAAATGACTAAAAAATCTTCTATTTCGACCGCACTTAAAGCGGCATTTATCACACTCGGCTTTTCTTTTTCCTCTATGGCTGAAGTTAATGTGGCCTCTATTACCCAATACCTACCTGAAGGTGCTTCTGCGAGTATCATTGCCAAAAACCTCAATAAAGATCAAATTATCGCAGACTACAATGGCTCAACCTTTATGTTGCCAGCCAGTACGCAAAAAGTTTTCACAGCTGTTGCTGCTAAATTAGTATTAGGTGATGCCTTCCAGTTTGAAACCTCACTTTTAAGTAACGGAAAGATTCAGAATAATGTTTTAGAAGGCGATCTTGTTGTGCAGTTTACGGGTGATCCTGATCTGACCAGTGGACAACTTTATAGCTTATTAGCCAATTTAAAGAACCAAGGCATTCAGAAAATTAATGGTGATCTTATTTTAGATACTTCTGTATTTGCTAGCCATGATCGTGGGTTAGGTTGGATTTGGAACGATCTCACCATGTGCTTTAACTCCCCTCCTGCGGCAGCAAATATCGATAATAACTGTTTCTATGCCGAGCTAGATGCAAATCAACATGTAGGTGAAACAGTCAAAATTAACGTTCCCGCTCAATTCCCTATTCAAGTTTTTGGGCAAGTTTATATTGTGGATCAGCAAGAAGCCGGTTATTGCCAGTTAGACGTCGTTGTTCACGACAATAATCGCTATCAAGTAAAAGGCTGTATTGCTCGCCAAACTAAACCATTTGGGCTTAGCTTCGCCGTGCAAGATCCAGATGCCTACGCTGCTGCCATTATTCAACGTCAATTAAAACGTCTTGGTATTGAATTTACCGGTCAGGTAAAACAACCTCAAAAACCACAGCAAGGACAAAAACTCGCCCAGCATTTATCTAAACCGTTGCCTGAGCTATTGAAAAAAATGATGAAAAAATCGGATAACCAAATTGCCGATGCCTTATTCAGAGCCGTAGCCTACAACTACTATAAACGCCCTGCTTCATTCCAATTAGGCACATTAGCAGTGAAATCCGTATTGCAAAAACAAGGTATTAAATTTGGTAACAGCATCTTAGCTGATGGTTCGGGTCTTTCTCGTCATAATTTAGTTGCACCTAAAACCATGCTTTCTGTCCTAGAATACATTGCCAAAAACGAAGATAAATTGCACTTAATGGAAACCTTTCCAATTGCAGGTGTGGATGGAACCATCAGTGGGCGTGGTAGCTTAATTAATCCACCACTGATAAAAAACGTCATCGCTAAAACTGGCTCATTGAAAGGTGTATATAACCTTGCCGGTTTTATGACTAATGCTCGAGGTGAAAAAGTGGCTTTTGTTCAATTTATCAATGGCTATTCAACCGGTGATTTAGAAAGTAAAACGAAACGCGCTCCACTTGTGCAATTTGAAAGTACGCTTTATAACGATCTTTATAAAGACTAAAACACATAAAAAAATGACCGCACTTTGAATACATCAAGTGCGGTCATTTTTCTTTATATTTTATTTAATCAAAAAGAAAAAGCACTAAACGCTTCATTGAATTTAGTGCTTTTTTACGACCTTAAATGCGATTAACCTTCATTATGAATTTCAAGGTTGCTTGCATCTTTTTCACGTTTTTTCTTTGCCGAATCACTCCGTTGAGAAGCAATACTATCAAGGTATTCTGGTGTGATATCGCCCGTAATATATTCACCAGTAAAAACTGAACAATCAAAGCCTTGAATAGCTGGATTTTCTTGGCGTACTGATTCCGTCAGCGCTTCAAGATCTTGGAAAACCAATTTATCTACGCCAATCAATTTCGCAATTTCGTCAACATTACGGCCATAGGCAATGAGTTCTTGTTTTGTTGGCATATCAATACCATACACATTCGGATAACGAATTTCTGGTGCCGCGGATGCAAAGTAAATTTTCTTCGCACCTGCTGCTCTAGCCATACTCACGATTTGTTCGGATGTTGTACCACGAACAATAGAATCATCGACTAATAACACATTTTTGTCTTTAAATTCTGCTTTAATCGTATTGAGCTTGCGACGGACTGAACTAATACGTTGTGCTTGGCCAGGCATAATAAACGTACGGCCAACATAGCGGTTTTTCACAAAACCTTGACGATAAGGTTTGCCTAAGATTTTCGCAATCTGTAAAGCAATATATGTAGAGGTTTCGGGTAC
>CBCSVJ010000172.1:0-3448 GCA_965143545.1 uncultured Haemophilus sp.
TTCAATTGGTTTTACATTTTCATCAAACACTGGTAACGGTTTGTGTTCGCTTGCAATGTAAGAATAAATCACTGGCAACACGAACAAGGTAAACAATGTACCAATTGCCAATCCTGCCACGATAACGATACCAATACTGAAACGAGATACCGCACCTGCACCTGTTGCATAAAGCAACGGTACAAGACCTGCAATCATCGCTGCGGTTGTCATCAGAATTGGACGTAAACGTACTTTAGCCGCTTCAGTGATCGCTTCAACACGCGTTTTACCATGATTTAACTGCTCTTCTTTCGCTACTTCACACATTAAAATACCGTGTTTTGTGATAAGACCAACTAAGGTAATCAAACCAACCTGTGAGTAGATATTTAGCGTTGTCCCTGCAATACCAATAAATCCGAAAGCATTTAAGGCCAACAATGCACCACTCACAGCTAACGGAACAGAAATCATAATCACGATTGGATCGCGAATTGATTCAAACTGAATCGCCAACACTAAGAAAATAATTACTACCGCAAGTAAGAACGTTACAGCAAGTGCATTACCTTCTTGTACTAACTGACGCGCTTCACCTTTAAAGTCATAGTTATAACCCTGTGGTAACGTATTTTTCGCATTGTCTTGCAACCATTGGATTGCATCACCAATTGAAGTCCCAGGCATCGGTACAGCACTAATCACCGCAGAGTTTAACTGACTGAAACGAGGCAATGTACTTGGTTGCGGTTCCAATGTAGCCGTCACCAAGCTGCTTAATGGCACAGAGGTACCATTTGCCGCAGTGACGTAATACTTATTAAAACTTTCCGGTGATAAACGATTGTCACGTTTTACTTGGGAAATGATTTTATAAGCACGGCCGTCAATATCCACACGTTCAATGGTTGCGGCAGATAAGAAACTCCCTAACGTACGGCTGATTTGTTGCATCGTAATGCCGTAAGTCCCTGCTTTTTCACGATCAATCTTAATGCGCATTTGAGCGGTATCAAATTTAAGATCGAGATTGGTATAAACGAACTTACTGGATTTTTGCATATCCTCTAAGAATTTACCGGCTACATTTGCTAAATCGCCATAGTCTTGTGACGTACTAATCACAAAACCAATTGGAGGACCTTGCTCCCCTGTATCAATTTCTGGGAACGCAAAGCCTTGTACAGACACTTCAGGAATAGATTTCGCTTTTTCATTTAACTCATTCATGATAGCTGTTTGGCTTTTTGAGCGTTCTTTCCAATCTTTTAAAGTCACAACGTTTAAAGATTGGTTAGAGCTTGGTACCCCTGAAATCGTCATCGCAAACTGTACTTCTGGCGTATTGGTTAAAATCTCTTGATAAGGTGTCATCGCATTTTGCACATAATCCACGTTTACGTTAGACGGTGCTGAACCAATCGCTAAAAATGCCCCTTTATCTTCTGCTGGTGTTAATTCACTCGAAAGCGATTTAAACAACACGGGTAAGGTGGCAAAGATAATCGCCGCAAACATCAACATACATTTACGATTAACCATCACCAAATCAAGGACATACGCATAAGCTGCATTCACTTTACTAAGGGTATGCTCTACTCGTTGTTCCAATTTACTTGGAGCCTCATTGGATTTTAGCAATTTACTGGTCATCATTGGTGAAAGCGTTAATGCTACGATACCAGAAATAAATACTGCTCCAGCAAGGGTTAAAGCAAACTCTTTAAACAACGTCCCCGTAATACCGCCCATTAACGCCATTGGTGAATATACCGCAATCAAGGCAATGGTCATGGAAATAACCGGAACGGCAATTTCACGCGTACCTATAATCGCCGCACGGAATGGCGTTTCACCTAACTTAATGTGGCGGTCTACGTTTTCCAATACCACAATCGCATCATCCACCACCAAACCGATGGCTAGAATCAATGCGAGCAAAGTCATCAAGTTAATGGAGAAATCAAATGATTGAAGCAACATAATTACCCCAATTAATGAAATCGGAATAGTGATAACCGGGATTAAAATCGAGCGGAATGAACCAATAAACATGGTAATCACCACCAACACGATTATCGTTGCCTCAACAATCGTTTTGATTACTTCATTAATTGAGTTATTAATCGCAATTGTACGGTCATATAAGATGTCAGATTCAATAGCATCCGGTAGATTATTTTTAATACTGTCATATAGCGGACGTACTTTCGCAGCTACCGTTAATGGGTTTGCTGACGAAGTTGGATTAATCGCTAATACAACGGAATCTGCGCCATTCGCTACCGCACGTGAGCTATCGCTTGATTTATTTAATTCAATATCAGCGATATCGCGTAAACGTACTAACTTATCACCGTTTGATGTCACAATTAAGTTGCTTAATTCTTCAACCGATTTTGTCGTAGTTTCTACTTTGTTTTTATAGGTCACAAAATAGCCATTATCATTACCTGCTGCCGTTTGCACGTTATTCGCCGCTAATGCTGACATCACAGTTGTAGCCGAAAGGTTTTGAGCCGCCATTTTTTCAGGATCTAACCAAATACGCAGTGCATACTCAGATGCACCAAAAACATCAACACTCGCGACCCCTTCAACAGTAAAGAACTGAGGTTTGACTACGCGTTGAATATAGTCAGTCACTTGGCTTGCATCAAGTTTGTTAGAACGGAAACTAATATA
Source organism: uncultured Haemophilus sp. (assembly GCA_965143545.1). Taxonomy (GTDB): domain Bacteria; phylum Pseudomonadota; class Gammaproteobacteria; order Enterobacterales; family Pasteurellaceae; genus Haemophilus_D. Next base: position 2,668 of record CBCSVJ010000172.1, read on the forward strand.
CATAATTCCCGAACCACCGGTTGATGAAGAAATCGTTGGATCTTCAATACCACTTGGTAATTCAGAACGAACTGAGTTAACTTTAGCTAAAACATCTGCCAAGGCCGCATTCGGATCCGTATTTAATTTCATTTTTACGGTGACAGTTGACGTACTTGGGCTAGAGCTTGAAGACATATAGTCCACATTATCTGCTTGCGCTACCGCCTCTTCAATTTTGGAAGTAACAAACGCTTGAATTAAGTTCGCATCCGCCCCTGGATATGCAGTGGTCACCGTAATCACCGTCGTAGTCATTTTCGGATATTCGCGCACAGCCAATTTCGAGATCGCTTGTAAACCTAAAATAATGATTAACAAGCTAATCGAAACCGCCAAAACAGGGCGACGAATAAATATATCGGTAAATCTCATTCGCTTTTCCTAATTAAAGATTCGTTTTATTTGCAGGTTGTTCTGTACCCACGCCCGCTTTATCTGCAACAGAAACTAATGCACCATTACTTAAGTTTTGCTGACCACCGGTCACAATTTTATCGCCAACTTTGACTTCATCGCCTTTTAATTGTGCATAAATACCTTGACGGTCTTTCGTAAATACAGTGATTGATTTTGCACGGTACATATTTGCTGCTTTTTCTGCGCCGCCTAATTTCTCAATATCTTCATCGGAAAGTGCGGTCAAAATATAAAGCGATTCGCCATACATGTTGTAGCTCACCGCTACTTGCGGCACGACGATTTGGTTATGTTCAGTTGGTAACGCGACATTTAATCGGGT
>CBCSVJ010000173.1:0-3416 GCA_965143545.1 uncultured Haemophilus sp.
ACTCCGAGTACGGCACAGTTTGTGGTAATCAGTGGTAAGAAAATCCCTAATAAGCGATAAAGTGATGGACTCGTTTTATTGATTACCATTTCGGTAAATTGAACCACGACGGCAATCACTAAAATGAACACTAATGTGCGCAAGAAGGTGGCATTTAGTGGCATTAAAATATAATTATCGACTAAATAAGAACACAATGAAGCTACGGTTAATACGAACGTCGTAGCAAGCCCCATACCAATTGCTGTTTCAATTTTTTTGGACACACCCATAAATGGACAAAGTCCTAAGAATTTGACCAAAACGAAGTTATTGATTAATGCAGTGCTGATAATAAGTAGAATGTAATGTGTCATTGCGTCTAAATTTATTTTATATAAGTGGCGTATTATCCCTGTTTATCGCCTTGAGAACAATAAAAAATTCGGGGTAGTGCGGTCAGTTTTTCCTTTGTTTTTTTATTTTGCAATCAGTTCTTTCTGACTATGTTGGAAATAGCGATATAACTGAGGTAGCAATTGAGAAATCAAGTTAAGTTGCTGGTATGGCAACGCAAAGACCGCATTGTTTTTGGTTTGCGTTTCATCCCATTGAATTTTTTTTAGGCTTTGTTCAATACTATTTTGGAGCTTTTCAAAGATTTCTGGACGAAGCTTTTCAATATTTTCCAGTGCATATAAAACCTTTTTCGCTACAGGATAAAAGTCTGACAAAAACTCGGTAGTTTGTTGTAATTGCGCCATTTTATTGCGATATGCCCCTAAAGCAGAAATATAGCTCAATAGGGAATAATTCATTTTTAATAAATCAAAACCTTCTTGCAAATAAGCCTGATATTTCTTCGGTTCATTGTTCATATTGGAAAGCGTTGTGCTTAATGCTGCCGCATATTGATGGGCATTACGGCGTGCAATACGGTATTTTAAATTATCGCTTTTACCAAATTGCAGTTGGCTAATAATGTGTAAGAAATATTGTGCATCACTTTGAATCGCTTGACGGCTCACTTTATCGAGCTGTAAATATTTCCAATCCGGCCATAAATAAGAAACGGCAAACCATGCAATAGCTGAACCTAATACGGTATCAATGAGACGAGGGAAGAGCGCTGATTGTGTGTCAAATCCCATTACATCGAAGCTGATCAATACCTGTAAGGTAATAAAGAACGTGGAGAAGCTGTAATTATTACTCCGGAAGAAGAAAAACAGCGTACTGGTTACCACCATTAAGCCAAGTTTCATCTCTAATGTTGGGTTGAGATATGGCAATAAGGAGCCAATAATTACCCCTAAAATCGTACCTATAATACGCTGACGTAACCGTACTTTGGTCGCCGAATAGTTTGGTTGACACACAAATACTGCTGTAAGCAAAATCCAGTACCCTAAATTAAATTGGAAAAATTCAACAATGGAGCAACATAAAAATACCACGATAGACAAACGTATAGCATGACGGAAAAGTGGTGACTCAAAAGTAAAGTTACTTCCAATAACAGAAAGAATATTTTTTAAGCCCGTAATTTGTTCGGTATGGATCTGTGCAGTTTGCTCATTTTCAGTAGTTTCTTGCTCAAGCTGACGTAACTGCCAGTTAATGCTTTGCAGGTTATCAATAAGTGTTTGAAGGGCAAGCAACACATTGTTTTGATTGGTATGTTCTTTACTATAAAGCTCAAGGGATTGAATTGTCCCCATTAATGCTTTTTCTACGCGAATATTATAGTGATAAGGCGTATTCTGATGCAGGCAAGCCGTAATATCGTGACAGGCTTGCGCTTGTAATTCGAGCAAGCGCTGAATACGGAAAATTAAGTCCGTATTTTTAAGCTGTTCCGCAATTTGTCGATAATCAAAATGTGTCGAATTTGCACGTTCATGAATATCTTGCGCAGCAAAATAATAGCGGATCATGCGTTGTGTGCGAGCATGGCGATGTTGTCCTCGAATACGATAGAAAAGTGCTGTTCTCGCTTGATTGAAGGCATCCACCACATTGGTGTTTTTCATCGCAAAATTGAGGTGTTTTTTCTCGATTTCATCAATTTCATCAGGATCAAAAAATTCTGATTTGGCATCTAGATAATTACCTAAGGCACAAAACGCTTTTGCCACGCTTTCTTGTACTGGACGGTTTGGGAAAAAGAGATAGACGATGATGGTCACAATGCTGTAGAGCAAGGTGCCCAATAAAATCATTACAGGATTGATAAACCAACTCGCAGAATTATCTGGTGTATAAGTGAGGGTGGTATAAATGGCTACCACCAACGTACCAAATGCAATGGTGCGATAACGTTCACCCACGGCACCAACCATCGTAAATAAAAAGGTGATGATGGTCATCAGCAATACGTACTGAATGGGTTTACCAATATTAAGTTGGACGATAAAGGTTGAAATGGAAAAGGCAATTAATGTGTAAAAAATATTTTTTAATCGTCCGGTAAGACGATTATCTAAATCCACTAAACCGCCTGCAATAATCCCTAAAATTAAGGGCATAGATTGCGTAGAAATATCAAAAAACCAGACGCCAAACGCTGCGATATTCACTGCAATAAAAATAGGTATTGAAGCGATTACTTTTGCATTAAGCCATTGATTCATGTTGATATCCTTGCTTATTATTTTATAACTAAAAAATGGATGATAAAAAAGTGAGCGGGAAGGCTCACTTCTTTATCAAAGTGCGGTTAAAAAACGATTATTTTTTTTTTTTTGCCCAGTTTAAGAAACGAGTTTGGGTTTCTTTATCGGCTTGTTGGAACCAGTATTGTAATTGTTGTTCAGCAACGTTTTCACCTTGTACAACGACTTTACCTTTCGCTGCTTTTCCTGATGCTGCAGGCATCATACCTACTGCTGGTGCTGCTAAAGCTGAAACCGCTGCGGGTGCATTAGATGCATTATACTCAGCGAGGTCGTTAACAATATTTGCTGATGGGAATAAACCTTCTTGTTTTAAGGTATCCACTTTAGCATCAATCACATTACCTGATTTTGTTTTAACGGTAATTTGTGGTTGTGCATTAAATTTTTCGCCATCTTCTTGAGAACGAATTTTTTCTGCAGATACCACAACATCATCAGCCGTACCTTTGAAGGTTACAATAATAGGATTAGATTCAAAAAGTCCTTGGCTAGAACCTGTACCGACGATCTCACCTAAACGTACCACAACTTGTTGTGTTTGGTCAGCTTCAGCATTGAATGATTTTTTTTCTTTTAGAAGGGATTTACTGGCTTTTTGGCCGTTGATAGCAAGAAACTCAAGGTTTGATGAGGTGGTGACCATGCCGGCTAAGCTGCTCACACTGACTGCAAGGGTAACAACACCTAAAGCAAACTTACATAATTTCATAATTACTCCTTTTATTTTTGAATGAAATTAGATGCTTGTAATGCTATGCT
>CBCSVJ010000174.1:0-3414 GCA_965143545.1 uncultured Haemophilus sp.
TTGAATAATCTCTTTTACGATTACTTTAACCTTTTATGGGCAATTGCTGCGTAAAGTGCAGTTAAAAATAACATTATTTTTTCGGGCTGGATTTTCCAGCCCTTATTGTAAATATGGTAAGTAAATTTAGTTATGTCAGCAATCGAACAAACACCTGAAGGACTACGCCTTAAAATCATTCTGCAACCCAAAGCCAGTAAAGATCAAATTGTGGGATTACATGATGATGAACTCAAAATCACGATCACCGCACCGCCTGTTGATGGTCAAGCAAATGCTCACTTGATGAAATTTTTGAGTAAAGCATTCAAAGTACCTAAAAGTGCAATCATACTTGAAAAAGGTGAATTAAACCGACATAAACAAGTTTGGATTCCTTCGCCTAAATTAATTCCATCTGAAATTCAAAATCTCTTATAAAATCAGTAAAAAAATCACCGCACTTTCTACCAATTTCCCCCGTTTTACGCTATCCTATACCACATTTTATAAAGCAAAATATGCCGCAAAGTGCGGTCAAAATTTAAGGTGATTTTCTATGCAACAACATTACCGTCCTGATTTGATTGAACCCGCCGTTCAACAATATTGGGCTGAAAATAAAGTCTTCAAAGCCATCAAAGATACGTCTAAAGAAAAATATTACTGTCTTTCAATGTTCCCTTACCCATCAGGTCGTTTACACATGGGTCACGTGCGTAACTACACCATCGGTGATGTGGTTTCTCGTTATCAACGTATGAACGGTAAAAACGTATTACAGCCGATTGGTTGGGATGCATTCGGTTTGCCAGCAGAAGGTGCTGCGATTAAAAATAAAACTGCACCTGCAAAATGGACTTACGAAAACATCGAATACATGAAAAAACAGCTCAAAATGTTGGGCTTTGGTTATGACTGGGATCGCGAAATTGCGACTTGCCGTCCGGAATACTACAAATGGGAACAATGGTTCTTCACCGAGCTTTATAAAAAAGGCTTAGTTTACAAAAAAACCTCAACTGTAAACTGGTGTCCGAACGATGAAACCGTATTGGCTAACGAACAGGTGCACGAAGGTTGCTGCTGGCGTTGTGACACTCCGGTTGAACAAAAAGAAATCCCACAATGGTTTATTAAAATCACCGACTATGCAGAACAATTATTAGGTGGATTAGACCAACTGCCACAATGGCCAGACATGGTTAAAACTATGCAACGTAACTGGATTGGTCGTTCTGAAGGGGTAGAAATTACGTTTGATGTAGCAGATACCGCAGAAAAAGTTGCGGTTTATACCACACGTCCTGATACGTTCTATGGTGTGAGTTATTTAGGTATCGCAGCTGCTCACCCATTAGCAGAATTAGCAGCAGAAAAAAATCCTCAATTGGCTGAATTCATCCGTGAAGCAAAAAATGCCAAAGTGGCAGAAGCAGACCTTGCCACTATGGAGAAAAAAGGAATGGCAACCGGTTTATTCGCCATTCATCCATTAACCGGTGAAAAATTACCAATTTGGGTCGCTAACTTCGTGTTAATGCACTACGGTACTGGTGCGGTAATGGCGGTTCCAGCACATGATCAACGCGACTTTGAATTTGCTCAAAAATACAGTTTGCCAATTAAACAGGTAATCGCACCGCTTGCAGATGAAGAAATTGATTTAACCAAACAAGCTTTTGTTGAACACGGTAAATTAGTGAACTCTGCTGAGTTTGATGGTTTGGATTTTGATGCTGCATTCAACGGTATTGCGGACAAATTAGAAAAATTAGGCGTAGGTAAACGCCAAGTGAATTATCGTTTACGTGACTGGAGCGTTTCTCGTCAACGTTATTGGGGTGCACCAATTCCAATGCTCACCTTACCAAATGGTGAAACCGTACCGGCACCAATCGAAGATTTACCGATTATTCTGCCGGAAGATGTGGTCATGGATGGCGTGAAAAGCCCAATTAAAGCCGATCCAAACTGGGCAAAAACCACCTTCAACGGTGAACCTGCATTAAAAGAAACCGATACCTTTGATACCTTTATGGAATCGTCTTGGTACTATGCACGCTATACTTCACCAAGCTATGCTGAAGGCATGTTGGATAAAGATGAAGCAAACTACTGGTTACCGGTGGATCAATATATCGGCGGTATCGAGCACGCGACCATGCACTTGCTCTACTTCCGTTTCTTCCACAAATTATTGCGTGATGCAGGTTTCGTCACTAGCGATGAGCCGGCACAAAAATTATTATGCCAAGGCATGGTATTAGCCGATGCATTCTACTACACCAGCCCGACCAACGAGCGTATTTGGGTGAGCCCAACGCAAGTGACCCTTGAGCGTGATGAAAAAGGTCGTATTATCAAAGCCACTGATCCTGAAGGCCGTGAATTAGTGCATACCGGTATGACCAAAATGTCGAAATCGAAAAATAACGGTATCGACCCACAAGAAATGGTGGAAAAATACGGTGCAGATACCGTTCGTCTCTTCATGATGTTCGCGTCTCCTGCGGAAATGACGCTTGAATGGCAAGAATCTGGCGTAGAAGGGGCAAAACGTTTCTTAGGTCGTGTATGGAATTTGGTGTATGAATACAGCCAAAATCCTGCAAAAACCGCTTTAGATGTGACCGCACTTTCTGCAGACCAAAAATCACTTCGCCGTGATGTGCATAAAACAATCGCGAAAGTAAGCGATGACATTGGTCGCCGTCAAACCTTCAATACGGCTATTGCAGCAGTGATGGAGTTAATGAACAAATTAACCCGTGCACCATTAGACAGCGAACAAGATCGCGCTGTTATGGCAGAAGCATTAAGCGCAGTCGTGCGTATGCTTTACCCAATCACTCCGCACATCTGCTTTGAATTATGGAAAGCTTTAGGCAACGAAAGCAACATTGACCATGCAGAATGGGTGAAAGCTGATAAAGCAGCGATGGTAGAAGATGAAAAACTTATCGTGGTGCAAGTCAACGGTAAAGTACGCAGTAAAGTGACTGTTGCAGCTGATGCGGATGAAGAAACAGTGAAAACTGTTGCATTTGCAGATGAAAATGTGAAGAAATTTACTGACAATACACAAATCGTGAAAGTGATTTATGTACCAGGTAAATTGTTAAATGTGGTGGTTAAACCGCAATAATCCATAAAATAACCGCATTTTATTCTAAGCGTTACAAAACTACTCTTAATCAAAATAAAGTGCGGTGAATTTTACAGGTAATTTTTATGATGAAATCAATCAAAACGATCTGCTTTGTTGGGGCAACAGCCTTTTTAACTGCTTGTGGTTGGCACTTCGATAATGGTGCGGCTGTTCCTGCAGAATTAAAAACAATGGCTCTTGAAAGTAGCGACCCATACAGTGAAATGTCAATGGCAATGCGTAAGCAACTGCTTACCAACAACGTAAACCTTGTTCCTGCAACA